>JAJPZL010000056.1 GCA_021204375.1 Bacteroides sp. | reverse complement strand
TATTAACAGATAAAAAGATTCCCGGAACTTAAAACTTTTTGAACTCAATACGATCCCTTTCCCTGGATTTATCATCGACAGGCATAAAACAAAAAATTGCCACCGATAAAAATCAGTGGCAATCCTCATTATAACAAATAAAAAACAGTTTAAAATTCTACGTTATTCGGAGTACGCGGGAACGGGATCACATCCCGGATATTGGCCATACCCGTTACGAAAAGTAACAAACGCTCAAATCCGAGTCCGAAACCGGAGTGAGGAGCCGTTCCGAAACGGCGGGTATCCAGGTACCACCAGATATCCTTTTCCGGAATATCCATCTCAGCAGTACGCGTTCTAAGTTTCTCATAATCCTCTTCACGTTGCGAACCACCGATGATCTCACCGATCTTCGGAAAGAGTACATCCATCGCACGTACCGTCTTACCATCCTCGTTCTGCTTCATATAGAAAGCCTTGATCTCCTTCGGATAATCCGTCAGGATAACCGGACGTTTAAAGTGTTCCTCTACCAGGTAACGTTCATGCTCCGAAGCCAGGTCAGCCCCCCAGAAGATCGGAAATTCAAACTTATAACCATCCGCTACGGCTTTTTCCAGAATTTCAATCCCTTCCGTATAAGGAAGACGTACAAAATTATGTTTCAATACACCTTCCAGCCGCGCGATCAGCTCCTTATCAAACATATTATTCAGGAAACGGATATCGTCCATACAGTTATCAAGGGCCCACTGCACACAATACTTAATGAAATCTTCCGCCAGATCCATGTTTTCTTCAATCTCATTGAAAGCCACTTCCGGTTCGATCATCCAGAACTCAGCCAGGTGGCGGGGAGTGTTCGAGTTCTCTGCCCGGAACGTAGGACCGAAGGTATAGATAGCCCCCAGTGCCATAGCTGCCAGTTCCCCTTCCAGCTGTCCAGATACAGTCAGGCTGGTCTGTTTCCCGAAGAAATCATCCTCATATACAATAGAACCGTTCTTATCTTTTTTCAGATCATACAGGTTCATGGTAGTAACCTGGAACATCTGGCCAGCACCCTCACAATCCGATCCCGTAATAATGGGTGTATGAAAGTAGAAGAAACCACGCTCGTGGAAAAAGCGGTGTATCGCCATGGCCATGTGGTGGCGGATACGGAATACCGCACCGAATGTATTGGTACGGGGACGCAGATGAGCGATCTCCCGCAGGAACTCTATGGAGTGCCCCTTCTTCTGAAGCGGATAGGTCTGATGGTCCGCTGTTCCCAATACCTCTATTCCGGTTGCATGAATTTCAGCCTGTTGCCCCTGCCCTACCGACTCTACCAGTGTACCGTTCACACTCAGGCAAGAACCGGTGGTAATGAGCTTCAGCATCTCTTCATCAAACTTAGCCAGGTCAATTACGATTTGCAGATTATTAATGGTAGAACCGTCATTAAGCGCCACAAAATTGACTTGTTTGCTGCCTCTGCGGGTACGTACCCATCCTTTTACATTGACAGATGTTCCGAAATCACTGCGTGAAAGAACATCCACGATCTTAGTTCTGCTAATCTTTTCCATAAAACTTCTAGCTCTACATTATATTATATATAAGAATGAAGAGTGTTTGGGTTTACTCTTCATCCGCTAACTCTTATTTATTTTTATTCAAAAGCTCCCATGCGTAACATGTTCACTTCAGACTCTGTCAGGTATCGCCAGTCTCCGCGGCGCAGCCCTTTCTTGGTCAGGCCGGCAAAGAACACACGATCCAGTTTGATCACTTTATAACCCAATGACTTAAAAATACGACGCACGATACGGTTCTTACCGGAATGGATCTCAATACCTACTTCGTTTTTCTTGAAATTATCGGTGTAGTGGATCGAATCGGCACGGATCTTACCGTCATCCAGCTGAATTCCGGCGGCGATCTGATCCATATCGTTCTTGGTCAGGTTCTTATCCAGGAACACATGATAGATCTTTTTCTTCAGGAACTTGGGATGAGTAAGTTTCGAAGCCAGATCCCCATCGTTAGTCAGTAACAGTACACCGGTCGTATTACGGTCGAGACGATCTGCCGGATAGATACGCTCGTCACAGGTATCCTTGATCAGGTCTATAACAGTACGGCGCTCCTGCGGATCGTCCGAAGTAGTTACACAATCTTTCGGCTTGTTCAGTAGCACATATACTTTGCGCTCTAAGCTCACCGCCTCTTCACGGAATTTGACCACATCCGTACGCAGTACTTTAGTACCCAGTTCAGTTACCACTTCACCATTTACCGAAACCACTCCCAATGTGATGAATTCATCAGCTTCCCGACGCGAACATACCCCTGCATTGGCAAGATACTTATTCAAACGGATCGGTTCGTTAGGATCAGTCAGTATATCGCGGTATTCGATCTGCTTCCTCTTGCTGTACTTATCGTTGGGATTGTAGTCATCACTGCGACGCTGCGGACGCCCGAAGCCACCTCCCTGGTTGTTATTATACCTGGGCCTGTAACCCTGGTTCTGTCCGTAACTGTTGCTACGGTTGTTATTATATCCGCCTCTGTTGTTGCTATATCCTCCCCGGTTGTTAGTATAACCACCGCTGTTGCTGTCTCTGTTATAGCCACCACTGTTATAACCACCGCTATTGTAGCCACCGGTCGAGGGACGACGAAAACGCGGACGCTCTCCATCTTTCGGATTGTTATTGTTCCATCTTCTTTCGCTGCCACCACCATCGTTATTACTTCTCCAGTTACGATTGTTGTTATTACCGTAAGAAGGACGGTTGTTATTATAGGAATTACCCGGATTATTATCCCGGTTTATACGCAGACGCTGCGGTCTTTCAAAACCGCCCTCGTTCTCATTGCTGTTAAAACGCGGACGCTGAACCCGTTCGTAGCTGCCTCCTTCGCGGTTGATACGCGGACGCTGTGGTTTCTCAAACCTACCCGCCTGATTGTTGTACCTGGAATTAGATGTACGGTCGTAAGATCTGTTGTTGTATCTACTGTCGTCCCGACGGTTGTGGTCATTGTAAGATCTGTTACCATCACGGCCGGCACTGTTCTCCTCTGAAGAACCATCGTGCCAATTGTCATTTTCTGTCATCATTGTTACTATAAATTAAATTGTTACCAGCCTCACGGCCAAAATTTAACCAACCCCGGAAGGCCAGGTTCATACCCCCGTATAATTGTGTGGGGTAATCTCTCTTAGTTCGTTCTTTATCTTCTCATTTACATCCAGCGTGTCGATAAATTCCCGGATCGACTCAGCTGTTATCGCTTGATTGGTTCTTGTTAACGCTTTCAGCGCCTCATACGGATTGGGATAGGCCTCCCGGCGCAATACAGTCTGTACCGCTTCGGCCACCACGCTCCAGCAATTATCCAGATCGGCTGCTATAGCAGCTTCATTCAGTAACAGTTCACGGAGACCTTTCAGGGAACTCTCTACCGCAATGACCATATAACCGAAAGAAATCCCTACATTCCGGAGTACCGTAGAGTCCGTAAGATCCCGTTGCAACCGGGACACCGGCAATTTAGCCGCCAGATGTTCCAGAATAGTATTGGCAATCCCCAGGTTACCTTCCGAATTTTCAAAATCGATCGGGTTCACCTTATGCGGCATAGCACTCGATCCGACCTCTCCCGCTTTGATCTTCTGTTTAAAATACTCCATGGAAATATATTGCCAGAAATCACGGTTCATATCGATCATGATCGTATTGATACGTTTCATGGCATCGAAGATCGCTGCCAGGTAGTCGTAATTAGATATCTGTGTAGTATAAGCTTCGCGGCTGATCCCCAGTTTTTCACTCAGGAAGGTATGACCGAACTTCTGCCAGTCATACTCCGGATAAGCTACCCGGTGCGCATTGAAATTCCCGGTAGCCCCTCCGAACTTCCCGGTCACCGGTATAGTACGCAGTGTACTGAGCTGCTCTTTCAGGCGGTAAGCAAAAACCATGACCTCTTTTCCCAGACGGGTAGGCGAAGCAGGCTGTCCGTGGGTCTTTGCCAACATCGGGATCTCTTTCCAATCCTGCGCATAGGCCTCCAGCTGATCGATCAGCGCTTCGATCAACGGATAATATACATGCTCCAATGCCTCTTTTACCGACATCGGGATAGAGGTGTTATTAATATCCTGCGAAGTAAGCCCGAAATGGATAAACTCCTTATAGGCATCCAGCCCACCGATCTTATCAAACTCCTCCTTTATATAATACTCTACAGCTTTTACATCGTGATTGGTTACCGACTCTATCGCTTTGATACGCTCCGCACCCGTTTCATCAAAATTACGGTAAATAGAACGAAGCTGTTCAAAGAGAGCCTTATCCACTGTTTGTAGTTGGGGCAACGGCAATTCACACAAGGCGATAAAATACTCGATCTCTACCTGTACGCGGTATTTGATCAGCGCATATTCCGAAAAATAGGCAGCCAGCACCTCTGTCTTTCCTCTGTAC
>JAJPZL010000323.1 GCA_021204375.1 Bacteroides sp. | reverse complement strand
GTGCGACTGGGTAGTAATAATGAAGAAGAAAATGATCCTGATAAACCTGTTGCTGTTTCGACTAATATAAATATAACCCTTGAAATTATTGATTGGGTTATCGATGAAGACGATTATGTACTGGTACAGTAAAAAGAAAAAGATAATGCTTCAATAATCCGTTTAGCTGAAATGATCAGTTAATTTTACCACCAGGTAAACCAGAAGGAACAGTCGTTAAGTAGTGTAAAATCTATTTAACGACTGTTCTTCATTTATCTAACCTGTAGTCTTTTTTAAACTTTCGTCCCAGCAGATTGTTCCATTTTCATTGCGTATTATAGTATTTAAATAATAAATTCCGATGGAAAAAACGATTCAAATATCCGGCACTTTACTGGTATTACTACTTATAATTAGTTTTCATTCCTGTATAAAAGAGGAGCTTGATCCTGATGAATGTGAACCTGCCTCTTTCCGTGTATATTATACTTATGCTAATCCTCGTAGTTATGCAGATATCTATGAGGAAGCTGAATTCCTATATCTTTTTGTGTTTGATGAAAACGGGTATCTGGTAAATACTCCTATAGAAGATGATGATCCCCGGGTAGGGGATGAAACCTATTATATGCAACTGGATCTGGAACCCGGAACTTACCGGTTCGTTACCTGGGGTAATCCGATTGAACATTATTATATCACCCCCGAGAAGCTGATCTCCGGGGTTACTCATTACGATAATCTTACTATTCATCTGGTCCGGGCAGAAAATGACTCTGTCTTACATGACCCTCATCACCTCTATTTTGGTGATTTTACTGATAAAGTGATCACCGGAGTGGGACAGGAGAGAGTAGATATCTCCTTGAAACGTAATACTTATCGAATCAATGTGTACATTGATGATCCCTATAATATAGTTCCTGATGATATCCGTTTTGATCTGGTTATTACTGACAATAATGGTAGTTATGGTTTTGATAATTCGATTGCTGATTGTGATGATCTGCACTATAAGGCAACTTTTATCAATCATGCCCTATACAGATTCCAGACTTCTCTGAATATAGTCAGACTTGCTTACGACCGTAATACCCTTTTTAAACTTTATGATTCCGTAACGGGTCGTCTTTTTTACGAAGATGATCTGATCGATATGATTATCAGTGCAGAAGTTGATCTGGATGGAGATTATGAATTTGATATTATCCTTCGTATTATAGGAGGCTACATTTATGTACTGGTAAACGGTTGGAATGTGAGTAAAGATGATAATCATATTATTTTTAATTAATAAAAATCTGATTGAAAAAGTATCTTATGAAAAAAACAGTATTTGCCATACCGACACTACTTTTTCTGGTATGTTCCTGCATTTATGACAACAATCTTCCGGGTCCTGATACACCAGTTCCCGGTGAAAGAGATGAGGTAACTTTAACTTTTGAAATGCAGTTAGCGGCCAGTGTCAGTAGTAATATTTCTACTTATGCAGTAGATGAGACTATTGAGAACAACCTGGAAGTAATAGAACTGCTGGCTTTCGAGGTAGATGAGACAGATCCGGCTGATCCTGTGGAGACATTTTCATATCAGGTACATGTTACCGAGATAGAAGATGATGGTAGTACGGACAAAAAAAATTCCAGGCTACCGTCCATACCAGTAGTAAGAAACAGCGTTTTGTCCTGATAGCAAACGCTGATACTGAGATACAACAGTTAGGAGGGATTGTAAAAGGTACTCATAAGGAGAACCTTCTTCCTTCGTTGATTTGCCACAATGCCGACGGATGGGATACCCGTACCGGAACTGCTTTTACCTGTTTTCCTTACTGGGGAGAATCTGAAACGGTACTGATCGGGGATAATACTCCACAGGTTGCTACCATATCTATGTTGCGTATGCTGGCGCGGATGGATATCTCTGTAACGACTCAGGAGGCACAGGACGTATTTCGTTTAACCAGTGTTCATCTCTATAACCGAGGATCCTGTGGACATATAGTACCTCATGCCGATAACTTACTTAACGGACGGGCTATTGGAGCAACTATTCCTTCTTCCGTTCATTCGGTGATCCAGGGACCTCATGATTTTGCTGTTTCGCCGACTGAACAACACGCTTTTACCTATTCCGTTTACACCTTTGAGTCAGAAGCCGCTATCACCTCTTCGGAGGCTACCTGTCTGGTTATCAGAGGTATATACGATGATGATACTGAACCTACTTACTACCGGGTTGATTTTGTAAATACCGATGATAACGGAAACATAACCGGTTTTAAACATATTCTTCGCAATCACCTTTACTGGGTAAATATTGTTGAGGTGCGGGGTAGTGGTCACGGAGGCCCGGATGAAGCATTTGATAGCAAGGGAGAGAATATAACTGTTGAAGTAGTAGAGTGGGACGAAGGAAGCATGTCGGATGTGGTATTTGACTCTCAATACCTGCTGAGTGTAAGTCCCGGCGAAATGACACTGAGCCGCGAAGTTCAGAACTCTGTTGCTATTAAGGCGTATACTGATCATCCTAACGGGTGGAAGGCGACTATCGATAACACGCTGTATCCCTGGATAACCTTGATCAGCGGTACCGATACGGGTATACAGAACCAGCTATCCAATCTCTATTTTAATATTGATGAGAATCATTCTTCGGGTTCTGAAAGAACAGCCATTATTAAATTTACTGCCGGGCGGCTTACTTATAATGCAAAGATTATACAGACCATCGGTAACCTGTTAAGTCTTACGGTAGTAGATGGAAATAATGAAGAAGTAGATAAACTTATTTTTAATTCGGGAGTATATAAAAGTGTAACGGCCCAGAACCTAACCGTACGCTGGAGTCCTCTGACTGTGGTATGTAGTATAACTGATCAGGATCAGAGTATACCGGCATTTGATTTCGGGACAGGAGCTAATCCGGTTGCCCAGAGTCCGCTGGCCGGAGGAGAACGTACTTTTTCCATTGAACCTGCCGCTATGAGTACGTCTGAAGTAGATCTATCTACCGGTAATCCTTTCCTGGGAAAATAAAATATGTTACTTTTACTGTTACAGACGGAACGGATACTGAGACTCGTACCGTTACTTTATATCAGATAAATTATGCTCTGATAGCTTATCCGCAGAGTCCTTATCCCGTAGATGGAGAAGTCTACTCCTTTAAAGTACGGTCCAATGCCAAATGGACGGCTGCCTTGAAATCCGGTAATATGGTACAGAATGTTATTACTACATCAGGCGATCCTGATACCGGGACAGGGATTGATTTCTCATTCCGGGTAGTGAATGATAATACTTTATCTAATCCTACGTCTACTTTTACTTTCACCAGTCCTGAAGATAAATTTGCTCCTGTGGATGTGGTTATTACCGGCGCAACCCGGGATTATAAAGATGGGGGAGAAGCTAACTGTTATATTCTTCAGCCCGATGGAGATGGAGTGAATATTCCTGTGAAACATGCCAATAGCGGTATGACTACCCAGATAAGTTCCGGGCAGTTACTTATACCGGAACTTATCTGGACTGATCACTCGGCCGGTCTCTCTCCGAATGGAGCGGTGAGCTCTTATGCTATCGAAGGAACAGGTCCGGATGCCATTTTGAAAGTTGCTCCAGGAACTTCTAAGGGGAATGCTGTAATAGCTGTAAAAGATTCTGGTACAGGGGTTATTTTATGGAGTTGGCACATCTGGGTGGCGGATTATAATCCGAATACTGATTATGTTACGATTTCCAGTAACTGGGAGTATATGGATCGTAATCTGGGAGCGCTTAGCAGTACTCCGGGTGACCATACGGCAGTAGGGGTAGTTTATCAGTGGGGTAGAAAAGATTCTTATCCGGGATTGCTGGCACCTCCTGCATTAACCGAAACTCCTATTTATGATGCAGCAGGGAATCCGGCTTCTATTATTCTGGGAGAAGTTCCTAATACGCCTAATAATCTGGTAAATTCCATTGAAAATCCTACTATTTTCTTTATTGGAGCCTCCGGAGCTTATGCCGATTGGTACGCCTACTCCAATGATAATAAAAATGATCAGTTATGGGGACTTTACGGATATATAACTGATATATGGAAAACTGCTTATGATCCTTGCCCGGCAGGATGGCGTGTTCCTGTTGTGAGTAGTTCCAACAGTCCCTGGTGGGGTTCGTTTTCCTGGCAGTATAGTTCCGGTTACATAGGAGGTTATAATGATAATGCTGGATACTGGCCTATGACCGGACGGAAAAGCGCTACTACCGGAGCGTGGATAGATATGAGTAGCAGCAGTCAGGTTGGATTCTTCTGGCATGCCTGGGGAAATGGAAATACAGCTACCGGTTTCCAACTGTCTCGTAGTACAAGTGTATCCATGGATACAGGACAAACTCCTCAACGTGCTACAGGAGCGGCTACCCGTTGTATGAAAATAAAATAGATGAGTTAGATAGTTCCTGGTAAGAGGCTGTTGTAAACCATGCAACAGCCTCTTTTTTTACTTCCGGACAGGAGTTTCAACTAAAATAATATATATT
>JAJPZL010000238.1 GCA_021204375.1 Bacteroides sp. | reverse complement strand
GAGTGCAAGGGGGGCAGAACAATATTAAAAAGATGAGTCTTTTCATAAGGGTGTGATTATAAAATAGGATGTTTTATTTAAAACTGAAACTTATCGTAAGTAATTCCGTTAAAGGAAGTTTGGTGCAGAGATATGTCTCCGGCCCCGGTGACCAAGTGGATATCCGGTGAAGTGATCCCCTCTAACCGGCAATTTATCAGGTGTAGGTTATGTACACAGGTTTTGTCTGGAAAACCATCGATACGGATGCCGTATTTACTGCGACGGCTGGTAACGTTTTCCAGATAGATATTCCGGAACTCCGGCAGATAGGGCCCTTCCGTTACCCGCTCGTACATCAGTTCCAGACGTAGAACTGCCTGTTTACATGCTCCTACCTGCACATTCCTGACATAGAAATTCTCTACCAGGCCTCCACGAAGGGCGTTGGATTTGATGCGGAGCGCACGGTCCAGGTTGGGACTGTCCATTTCGCAGTTTTTCACCCATACGTTGCGGCATCCGCCGGATATCTCACTTCCGATGGCTACTCCGGCATGTCCATCCTTCATGATACAATTCCGGATAATGAGGTTGCTGCTTGGGATATTCCACCTCCTGCCGTCGTTGTTACGACCGGATTTGATAGCAATACAATCGTCGCCGTTGTCAAAATAGCAATCTTCGATCAATACCCGGCTGCACGATTCCGGGTCTATTCCATCGTTATTAGGACCATGACTTTGCAGGATGACTCCCCGAACCACTACGTCTTCGCACATCAGTGGATAGATCATCCAGAAAGGAGAGCGCAGAAGGGTAACTCCTTCTACCAGGATCCGGTTGCACCGGCAAAATTGCACAAAGACCGGACATAATTTATCCTCTACACTACAGATACGCTGCTCCGGGGGAATGTAGTTTTGTTCGAACCAGTTGAGTTTATCTTTTCCGATCTTGTCAAAACCATCGGGGCTGGATGCTTCTCCGCGTCCCCGCCAGCTCCACTAGTTATCGCGACTCGCCTGCCCGTCGAGTACCCCTTCTCCGGTCACCGCTATATTCTTCTGCCCATAGGCGTAGATAAGTGGACTGAGTGTCTGGCAATCGATTCCTTCCCAACGGGATATAACTACCGGCAGGTAGTCTGCCGGATCGGTAGAAAAGCGCAATTCGGCACCTTTTAACAAATGTAGGTTGACATGGGAGAGCAAGTGTATGGGAGCCGTATAATAGATACCTTCAGGTATCACTACCCTGCCACCACCTGCCCGGTGGCAATCGCTGATAGCCTGCCGCAGGGCACGGGTAATATTTTTCTCTTTCCGGATTCCGTACCGCTTCAGGTTAAAGTCAACATCCGGAAAATCTGTCCGGGCTATTTGTTCTTCTACCTTCCGGCATTGCTGACAGAAGGGCTCCGTATCTACAACTGCCTGCTGCTCCTGTAGAATAACATTCCGGGAACGCTCTCCCTGTATCCGGGTACTCTCTTCCAGAGGACGGTCGTTGCAACGTATCCCTTCTCCTCTCAGGTGACGGGAGTTATAGATACGCAGGGCTTCGGGTTCTGCGGTATGTAAGGTCACATTCCGCATCTGTACCCCTTCTGTTTCGGAAAGTATGGCTCCCCGGTCGGCCTGGATGGTGATATTTTCCAGTACTATTTCCGAGATGGGTTGTTCGGGGAGGCCGTCGAAGAGCAGGGTACGCCCGGCACCGTGGCAGGAGATGTTATGTATATAGATACTATTGAAGCGGGGAGTGGCTTCTGTCACAGGTGGTATCTGCTGCTAATCTGTTGCCGGACTCCCTTCTTCCATTGCTTCTAAGGCTGAATGTCCCTGATAGTACATATCGAATAAAATGGGTTCGGCACCGATATCAGCCATTACTATATCACGGATATGGATGTCATGTACATAACCGCCCCGCTGCCGGTTGCTTTTAAAGCGAAGTCCGGTATCGGTATTGAGAAAACGACAGTCGGAAACATGGATATGGTGTACCCCACCGGACATCTCGCTTCCCACTACAAAACCTCCGTGACCGTGAAAAACAGTACAATCTTTCACCACCACATACGAGGTGGGTACACCCCGCAGGCGACCTGCTTCGTCACGTCCGGACTTGAGGCAAATGGCGTCATCTCCTACGTCGAAAGTACTGTTCACCACTAATACCCGGTTACAGGATTCCAGGTCCAGACCATCTCCATTCTGGGAGTTTCAGGGGTTACGTACACGGATGTTGTCAATAATCGTATCATTACAAAGTTCAGAATGCAGGTTCCAGAAAGGGGAGTTCTGGAAAGTGACTCCCTGGAGAAGTACCCGCTCACAACCGTAAAAATGGAGTAGTTCGGGACGTACATAATCTTTGAGCCGTGTCCATTCGTCGGGAGTGTTATATTTACGGATAATATTCTCTTCCCGCCGGGCATACTGCTGTACATCGGTAGTCATGGGATACCAGATCGTTTCTGCATCATTCAGTACCCCTTCACGTTGTAAGATCCGTTGCCACTCATCAGTCGTGAATTTATTCTTCCGGAACGGTCTCCAGTGTTGGCCGTTACCATCCAGTATCCCTTCCCCTGTAATGGCTATATCCGAGGCACGATAGGCGCTGATGGGACTTTGTAGTTGTTTAAAAGACTCCTCCCCAAAGAACATTTCCCGTTTAGGGTAAGCCCGGAAATCAGGCGTAAAGATCACCAGGGCATTCTTTTCCAGGTGTAGTTCAATCCGGTCTTTAAGCAGGATGGGACCGGTAAGCCAGACGCCTGCTTTCACTACCAGCTTTCCGCCCCCTGACTCCGATAAGTAATGGATAGCCTGTGCAAAGGCTTCGGTATTGATGTGCTTCCCATCAGGCTTCCCTCCGAAAGCTTCCAGTGTAATCTCTCTGTCGGGAATATCCGGCAAAGGAATCGAGGACATGCCGAAAGGTAGTTCTTCCAGATAAGAGTCGTACGAACCGGAAGCAGATAGAGGCTGAGATATTCCTGTTGTTGCTAACAAGTATATCTCTATTATTAAAAGATGTTTCATTATATATGGTTCGTTTAGTGTATGAAATATTCAAATTCAGTCTCCATACCGGAAACGTCCTTCTGTCAGTTGTACCAGATCGGGCAGATCGTACCGTGTCAGCACACCATAGATCATATTGGAGAAGAGGTCGTATTGCATGGGGGCGGTCATATACTCCGTATAGCTTCGCATGGTACATTGTGCCACCACTTCGGTAAGACGATCATCTAATACAGCCGTATGCAAGACAACAGGGCCATATTGCCGGTCTGCCAGTAAGCTATAACTTCCAGAAGCTGTCTCCGGCCAACTTTCCAGGGCATCCAGCAGAGTGATCAGATCTGCTACCCGCTGACCGATCAGCGGTTTTCCCGTATGCAGGGCAGTCATGGAAAGGCGGTACTCACGGTTCCAGTATTTCGCATCGTTATAAATAGCAGGATCTTCCGTCTCTCCAAAACCACGCAGATCGGCAGCTACCAATATGGTACCTTTGTCTATATAGGGTTGTATGTTTTTGGTAAGGGCCAGGAACTTCTCTTTTCCGGAATCGGCCAGTACGATCTCTACCTTATTTCGCATACATCGGTCGGGTATAATTATAATACAAGGTATCGGTAACAATCCTTCGCGAATGATCTCATAATGGTATTGAGTATAACCGCGCAACTCTTTTTTTTGTATAGAGCTGTGTACGAACGGGAATATTCAGAGAGGGTAGGCGAAGGCTTCTGCCCATCTCTTCCCGTAGCTCAGCCAGAGAGCGGTTCAGAAATGCTTCCCGTTGAGGGAGAAGTTCCCGGTAGCGTATCAGGTTCTGGTCCGGAATTGAAACTGCATCGGTATATGCGATAGATACCTGTCCGGTAGAGGTAGAAAAAGATTGTTCCAGTGTCAGTGAGTGAGATTCATCATTGGTGAGTGGCGACAGATCATTGCACAGCCACCGTTTGAACCACTGTACCAATTCGCCTCGTTTCTCCTTACCCAGGCCACGTCCTGTTTCGGTTACTACGTGTCTGATACGTTCCGGAACGCCCAGTACCTGGTAGGCCCGGTTTAATTCTTCCACTCCGCGGTAAGCTCCCCACAGATCTACAAAATCATACTTCCCATTCATGATCAATACCGGTTTGGGGCCATCATCAGGGCAAAGTCGGCCAGTTCGATACCTGCTTCCCCTTCGTGATGGATATGCTGGCAACCGTCAGAGGGACCCTGCAATTCCAGGGTGCGTTCACGCCCGGAAAAGTAGCTGTATATAGCCGCTACCTTTACCCGCTCGTCCATACCGATCAGATAAGTGGTTCCCGTACCTCCTCCCGAACTACCCCAGACACCGATACGATCCGCATCTATATCTTCCCGGCTTACCAGGTAATCTATGGCGCGGTGGTTATCCCAGCATTGCAAAGCAGCAAGACTGGTACCTACTGTCACACATCCTGCATGGAGCATCCTAAGTTAATTTCCAAATAAAAAGAAGAAAAAATGAATTGGATCTTTTG
>JAJPZL010000259.1 GCA_021204375.1 Bacteroides sp. | reverse complement strand
ATGCACGAGAATATAATAACAAAGTGACAGCCAAAGCAGCGTTATACAAACAATCTGCGTAGTAGAAAGAGGACGTTTCATAAACAGAATATATGAAGGAAAGAGATAAGCAGAACGAAAAAGAGAGTCCGGTACCCGGAAGTTCCGGACACTCTTATCTTATTGTTCTACCTCATCCTTTTCCCGATTTCTTTTTAGCAACAATAGCATCGATAACAGCTACGGCAGTGATATTGACAATATCGCGCACCGAACTTTCAATATCAGTAAAATGGATCGGTTTGTTCAGTCCCATCTGGATCGGTCCGATCAATTCCGTATCGCATATCGCCTGGATCAGTTTATATCCCGAGTTAGCCGAGCTCAGGTTAGGAAATACAAGTGTATTCATATCCTTCCCTACCAGGCGGGTAAAAGGATACTTCTTATCACGGAGTTCACAGTTCATCGCAAAGTTCACCTGTATCTCCCCGTCGATAGCCAGTTCCGAATAATTCTCCTGCATATAAGCTACCGCCTGGTGTACCTTTACCGGCGAACCCTCCTGGTCAGACCCGAAGTTAGAATAAGAAAGCATTGCCATGACCGGTGTATGGTTAAAGAAACGTACGGTCTGTTCAGCCAGTTTTGCCACATCGATCAACGTCTCCGTACTGGAGTGACGATTGATCAGTGTATCAGCCAGAAAATAAGTACCCTTTTTAGAGTTAAGGATATGCATGGTACCGAAATGCTTATACTCAGAACGGATGCCGATCACCTCCTTGGCCACTTTAATGGTATTGGAATACTTCGTATAAAGTCCGGTAATAAATGCATCCGCATCACCCGTCTCTACTATCATCATACCAAAGTAGTTACGCTCAAACATTTTATCGTTACACTCTTCATAGGTAGCTCCCTGGCGGGCACGCTTTTCCGATAAAATACGTGCATACCGCTCGCGTCTTTCAAATTCTGAGTTATGACGCAAATTTACGATTTCGATCCCCTCCAGGCTTAGATCCAGTTCGTCGGCCAGCTTCCGGATACGTTCGTCATTCCCCAGCAGGATAGGATGACAGATACCCTCTGCCTTAGCCTTTACCGCAGCCCGGAGCATATTGGGGTGAATACCCTCCGCAAATACCACCCGTTGCGGATCCCGGCGGGCAGTCTCATAGAGTTGACGGGTTAGTTTCGATTCATAACCCATCAATTCACGCAGACGCACACAATAAGCATCCCAGTCTTCAATATTCTTACGGGCTACCCCAGAATCCATCGCTGCTTTGGCAACTGCCATAGATACTTCAGTGATCAACCGTGGATCCACCGGTTTCGGGATGAAATATTCAGGACCAAAAGTGAAGTTATTCACCTTATAAGCTTCATTTACGACCTCAGAAACCGGTTGCTTAGCCAGGTTAGCAATTGCATATACCGCAGCTATCTTCATCTCCTCGTTAATGGCAGTAGCCCGGGTATCCAACGCTCCGCGGAAGATATAAGGGAAACCAATTACATTGTTGATCTGGTTCGGATAGTCGGAACGTCCCGTTGCCATCAGCACATCCGGACGGGAAGCCATCGCATCCTCATAAGAGATCTCCGGAACAGGATTAGCCAATGCAAACACGATCGGATCCTTTGCCATACTCTTTACCATATCTTTAGAAAGGACATTCCCTTTAGAAAGCCCCAGGAATACATCTGCTCCCCGGATGGCCTCTTCCAGGGTTTTAATATCCGTACGTTCCGTGGCAAAATAACTTTTTTCTCCATTCAGGTCTGTACGGGCTTTGGAAATAACCCCTTTACTATCCAGCATCACAATATTTTCCAGACGAGCACCGAGAGAGAGATAAAGACGGGTGCACGAACTGGCCGAAGCTCCGGTACCGTTCACTACGATCTTTACATCTTCGATCTTCTTTCCGGTTATCTCCAGTGCATTCAGCAGGCCGGCACTCGAAATAATGGCTGTTCTGTGCTGGTCATCGTGCATCACCGGTATATCCAGCTCTTCTTTCAGGCGACGTTCGATCTCAAAACACTCAGGCGCTTTAATATCTTCCAGGTTGATACCCCCGAAAGTAGGCGCGATCGCCTTTACCGCTTCAATAAACTTCTCCGGATCTTTCTCATTGACCTCAATATCGAATACATCAATCCCTGCATAGATCTTGAAAAGCAGCCCTTTTCCTTCCATGACCGGTTTACCGGCCAGTGCACCGATATCCCCCAATCCCAGTACTGCCGTATCGTTGGAAATTACCGCTACAAGATTTCCCTTAGCAGTATAATCGTAAGCAGTATTCGCATCTTTTTCAATCTCCAGACAAGGTTCTGCTACCCCCGGCGAATAAGCCAGCGAAAGATCCGTCGGGGTGCTGTAAGGTTTAGTAGGTACCACCTCTATTTTTCCCGGCTTGCCCTGCGAGTGATAGAGCAAAGCCGCCTCTTTTGTTATTTTAGCCATAAACCTGGTTTGTATTTTATAAGTAGATTAAATAAATATAGTATCAGGCATTCAACGCCTGTTCAATATCTGCAATAATATCCTCCGCATTCTCTATACCCACGGATAAACGGATGAGGTCGGGCCGTACTCCTGCCTCCACCAGTTGCTCATCCGAAAGCTGCCGATGCGTATGGCTGGCAGGATGAAGCACGCAGGTACGGGCATCCGCCACATGCGTAACGATCGCTACCAACTGCAAGCTATCCATAAAACGGATGGAAACATCCCGGCCCCCTTTCAGCCCGAAAGAGATCACCCCGCAGGTTCCTTTCGGCATATACTTCTGAGCCAGGTCATAATATTTATTACCCGGAAGACCACTGAAGTTAACCCACGCTACCTTTTCCTGTTTCTCCAGATACTCCGCCACCTGCTGTGCATTTTTACAGTGTTGTACCATACGCAAATGAAGCGTTTCCAGCCCCAGGTTGAGCAGGAAAGAGTTCTGGGGAGAAGGAATACTTCCCAGGTCACGCATCAGCTGGGCGGTAGCTTTGGTAATATAGGCCCCTTTTCCAAACGCACGGGTATAAGTGAGCCCATGATAAGATTCATCCGGAGTAGTAAGTCCCGGGAACTTATCGGCATACGCCTCCCAGTCAAAGTTCCCGCTATCTACAATGGCTCCTCCTACGGCAGTAGCATGTCCATCCATATATTTGGTCGTAGAGTGAACCACTATATCAGCTCCCCATTCAAAAGGACGACAGTTAATAGGAGTCGGAAAGGTATTATCCACGATAAGAGGCACCCCGTGTTTATGTGCGATCCGGGCAAACTTCTCAATATCCAGTATCTCCATCGAAGGATTCGAGATAGTCTCCCCGAACAGAGCTTTGGTATTAGGACGGAAAGCCGCATCAATCTCCTCTTCCGGAGCATCCGGACTGATAAAAGTTACCTCAATACCCAGTTTTTTCATCGTTACTCCAAACAGGTTGAAAGTACCCCCATATATAGCCGAAGAGCAGACAAAATGGTCGCCCGCCTGGCAGATATTAAAAATCGCATAGAAGTTAGCAGCCTGTCCGCTGGAAGTAAGCATGGCGGCCACTCCTCCTTCAAGGGCAGCGATCTTGGCAGCTACCGCATCGTTGGTAGGGTTCTGAAGCCGGGTATAAAAATATCCCGCCTCTTCCAGGTCAAACAGTTTCGCCATCTGCTCACTCGTATCGTACTTAAAAGTTGTGCTCTGATAAATAGGAAGTACACGCGGTTCTCCTTTCGTAGGAGTCCAACCTGCCTGTACGCAGATCGTTTCGTGTTTGAGTTGTTTTGTCATATGTAGATTTTTTATGTCTTCCGGTAAAAGTCGCCTGCAAATATAGCATAAAATCGCCAGCCTCAGGGGAAGATAAGGTCTTTCTTAAATAGGATTTACGTTATTTTTTTGATTTAACTGCCTTCGGAGAGGTTTCCGCAGATCTTTTACCGGAAACATTTCCCGATACAGGAAAAAAGTTTAATTTTGCAGAATTTTAATGGATAGAAAATGGAAGAGATCGAATTTAAACAAACGTTACCGGTACAGATCCGGTTTAACGATATAGATGTATTTAGGCACCTGAATAATTCTGTATATTTCTCCTTTTATAACCTGGGGAAAACCACCTATTTTAATACGATCAAAAAACAGAATCCCGGCATAGAAGAGATCGGGGCTGTTATAGCCAATATCAATGTAGACTTTTTATGTCCGGTATTTGCTAATGAGCCGGTAGCCGTACAAACTGCCGTGACTGAAATAGGAAATAAGAGCTTCAAAATTATCCAGCAGCTTATCAATGCAGAAACCGAAGAGGTAAAATGTGTATACCGTACTATCATGGTAGAATTTGATATAGAGACAGGAAAATCACAGGAGATCCCCGAAAGCTGGAAAGAGGCCATATTCGCACTGGAAGGCAGGAACGTAGTAGCCACTCCGAAAGAATAGAGCAAAAAAAGGAGTCACGCCTGACTCCAACCTTTGTTAACCTTAAAATCTAATATGATTATCCGCATGATGTCCGTTGATTTATTG
>JAJPZL010000074.1 GCA_021204375.1 Bacteroides sp. | reverse complement strand
GAATTATAATTAAACACATCAATATATGGAAAATATTCAGATAGGACTGCTTTTGATGGTGGTCGGTATAGTGACCGTCTTCCTTATCCTCCTTATCCTTATCTACTTAAGTCAGAGTCTTATTGTACTCGTCAATAAGTTTGCCCCTGAGGAAGAGGTTAAATCCAGACCGGTAACGGCACTCGCCCTGGCAGGAGGAACGCTCCCCTCCGGTACACTGGCTACTATTTCTGCTGCCGTAAGTGTAGTTACAGGAGGAAAAGGAAAAGTGGTGAAAGTTGAGAAAAAGTAAATGATTAAAAATAGCTGACGTATAAAAATGAAAAGAGAAGTAAAATTTAGCCTTGTTTTCAGAGACATGTGGCAATCTGCCGGAAAATATGTACCACGTGTGGATCAATTGGTAAAAGTAGCTCCGGCCATTATTGAAATGGGATGTTTTGCCCGGGTAGAAACAAATGGGGGTGGATTCGAACAGGTCAACCTCATGTTTGGGGAGAACCCGAATAAAGCTGTCCGTGAGTGGACAAAACCTTTTAACGAAGCAGGCATCCAGACACATATGCTTGACCGTGCCCTCAACGGATTGCGAATGAGCCCGGTGCCTGCCGATGTAAGGAAACTTTTCTACAAAGTAAAAAAAGCACAGGGAACTGATATTACCCGTACCTTTTGCGGACTGAACGATGTTCGTAACATCATTCCTTCCATAAAATATGCCAAGGAGGCCGGAATGATCTCTCAGGCGGCCCTGAGTATCACTCACTCTCCACTGCATACGGTAGAATACTATACCAACATGGCTTTCGAACTGATCGAAGCAGGAGCTGATGAGATTTGCCTCAAAGATATGGCAGGTATCGGTCGTCCTGCTTCCCTGGGTAAGATCGTTGCCAATATTAAGAAAAAATATCCCGGTATTCCTATCCAGTATCATAGTCATGCAGGCTCCGGGCTCAATATGGCTACTATCCTCGAAGTGTGCGAAGCCGGATGCGACTACATTGACGTAGGTATGGAACCTCTCTCCTGGGGTACCGGACACGCCGATGTGATCAGCGTACAAGCTATGCTTAAGGATGCGGGATTCCAGGTTCCCGAGATCAATATGGAAGCTTATATGAAGGTGCGCAGTATGGTCCAGGAATTTATGGACGACTTTCTCGGACTCTATATCAGTCCCAAGAACCGGCTGATAAACTCCCTGCTGATCGGTCCCGGACTTCCCGGAGGGATGATGGGTAGTTTGATGGCCGACCTGGAGACCAACCTTGATTCCATTAATAAATTCAAAGCCAAAAATAACCTGCCGCTGATGACGCAGGACGAACTGCTTATCAAACTCTTTGATGAAGTGGCCTACGTATGGCCGCGTGTGGGTTATCCTCCCCTGGTTACTCCTTTCAGCCAGTATGTAAAGAACCTGGCTATAATGAATGTGATGCAGATGGAGCGTGGTAAACCCCGTTGGGGCATGATCGCCGACGATATCTGGGATATGATCCTGGGTAAAGCCGGACGCCTGCCTGGTCCGCTTGCACCCGAGATCGTTGAAAAAGCCAAAGCCGAAGGACGTCAGTTCTTTGAAGGAGATCCCCAGAACAACTATCCTGATTCACTGGATAAGTACCGCAAGCTGATGAACGAAAAACAGTGGGAGACGGGCCAGGACGACGAAGAGCTCTTCGAATATGCCATGCACTCCGCTCAGTACGAAGCATACAAATCGGGCAAAGCCCAGGTAGAGTTTAAAGCCGATGTAGCCCGCCGGAAAGCGGCTGCCAAAGCCGAAGCTCAACCCGCTGCTCCTGCTGCCGCCACGGCTGCACCTGCTATGCCAACCACTCCGCAGGTTATGAATGTAGATGTGAACGGACAGCAATACCGTGTAACCGTATCGTTCGGCGAAGCTTCTGAAGTTCCTGCTGCTGCTGCGCCTGTACCTTCTGCTGCGCCCGCACCCGTTACTGCTCCTGCCGCTTCAGGCGCCGGGAAAGAGGTACTTTCACCTCTGGAAGGTAAATTCTTCCTGGTAAAGAATGCCCAGGATGCCCCGGTAAAAGTAGGGGATATAGTGAAAGAGGGGGATATACTTTGCTATATAGAAGCGATGAAGACCTATAACGCCATCCGTGCAGAATTCGGTGGAACGGTAACTGCCATTTGTGCCAATCCCGGAGACGCCGTATCAGAAGATGATGTATTAATGACTATTCAGTAATGAACGAGATATTTAAGAACCTGTATGATATGACTGCGTTCAGCAACATTATTGCTGAACCGCAGTTCCTTATCATGTACGCTATCGCCTTCCTGCTGCTCTATCTGGGTATTAAAAAGCAGTATGAACCCCTTTTGCTGGTCCCTATTGCCTTTGGAGTGCTCCTGGCCAACTTCCCCGGTGGTGAGATGGGAGTGGTACAGGCAGATGAGAATGGGATGATAGAGATACATGGTGTACTCAGGAATATCTGGGAAATGCCTCTCCACGATATTGCCCACGAACTTGGGATCATGAACTTTATCTACTATATGCTGATAAAGACCGGATTCCTTCCTCCTATTATCTTTATGGGGGTAGGAGCCCTTACGGACTTCGGCCCGATGCTTCGTAACCTGCGCCTCTCCATCTTTGGAGCCGCTGCCCAGCTGGGTATCTTTACGGTAGTACTGGTGGCTATCCTGATGGGATTTACTCCCAAAGAGGCTGCCTCTCTGGGTATTATCGGAGGTGCTGACGGACCTACAGCCATCTTTACCACCATTAAGCTGGCACCCCATTTGCTTGGTCTCATTGCCATTGCAGCTTATTCTTACATGGCCCTGGTACCGGTTATTATACCATTGGTGGTAAAACTGCTTTGCAGTAAAAAAGAACTCTCTATCAATATGAAGGAGCAGGAGAAGAAGTTTCCTTCTACCACAGAGTTTAAGAACATGCGGGTACTTAAAATAGTATTCCCCATCGGTGTAACTACGGTGGTTGCTCTTTTTGTGCCCAGTGCCGTACCGTTGGTAGGGATGCTGATGTTCGGTAATCTTATCAAAGAGATCGGAACAAACACATTCCGTCTGTTTGATGCCGCCTCCAACAGCATTATGAATACTGCTACCATCTTCCTGGGACTCTCCGTAGGAGCTACCATGACCAGTGAAGCTTTCCTGAACCTGACTACCATCGGGATTATCGTAGGCGGATTCCTGGCCTTTGCCCTCTCTATCTCCGGCGGTATCTTCTTTGTAAAGATCTTCAATCTCTTTACCAAAAAGAAGATCAATCCGCTGATCGGAGCTACCGGACTGAGTGCCGTACCGATGGCCTCCCGTGTAGCCAATGAGATCGCCCTGAAATATGATCCCAAGAACCACGTATTGCAATACTGTATGGCCAGTAATATTTCAGGTGTGATCGGTTCCGCAGTAGCTGCCGGGGTACTGATCTCCTTCCTAGGATAACTTTCCAATATATACAAACCTTTTTATGTAGCCACCGGCTCTATGTTATGTAGAGCCGGTAGTTTTTTATTCAGAAAGAAATGGGTTCGTTTTGAATCCTAATTACAGGGGATATACCCGCTCTCTTCAACAAGCTCATTGGCTTTTGCGGAGGTGATAAATTCAAAAACCTGCCAGGCCATAGAAGATTTGTCGGTATCAGCACGTACCACCGCATAGATCTCCGAAATATATTTATATTCCCGACCGGCAATGGTTCTTCTGCCAGGTTCAATCCCATCGATGCAAAACATCTCTATGGCAGGATCGTCTACCATCGTTGTGCAATAATAATAAGGAGTATAAGCTATTCCGTTCTTATCCTCCCAAAGCGAATAGAAAGGAGAAGTCATCCCACCTCATATCATTTCAGGCAGATCTATCATGGTTTCCCCGTTCATAACCAGGGTTTCCATCTTTTCCTGGCTGCCGGAATTGCGGTTCCGCATATAGGGAGAGATCGCCGCATCTTCTCCGCCGACCTCTTTCCAATTAGTGATCCGTCCCGTATAAATATCTTTTACCTGTTAATCGGTCAGGGATCTTACCGGATTCTCCTTGTTCCTGATAAAAACAAATCCATCCAGCCCTACCGATCTTTCGATCAGTTGGACCTTCTTCTCTTCGGCGTATTGTTTTTCATCCCGGGAGATACTTCTTGCAGCTATTATCAGTTCTACTTTCTGATCGATCAGGTTTATGAAGGATCCATGTGTAGTGAAACTGTTCAGTTTTTCGTCTATTTTAGTTAACTCCTCTCTGTTGCCGACTTTCGTGTGGTCCACTACAATATGCTTCTCTATACCATTGATAGGACTCACCTGCCAGTAATAAGGGATACCCATTAACCGGTAAGCTATTATGTTCATTAACGGATGGGTAGAGGTAGAGCTATCCATAGAAGGAAAATTGTCTGCCGTTAGTCCTTTTATACTCTTTGTGTAATTGGCCACTTCTTCCTCTTGGCTGCAACTATGAAAACAGAGGATGCAAAAGAAAAGTGTACATAATTTAAGTAAATGTATTGATCTCATAC
>JAJPZL010000390.1 GCA_021204375.1 Bacteroides sp. | reverse complement strand
TAAATAAACTATACAATTATTTATCTCCTGATTAAATTTTATGGGCAACTTTCTGTTTCTTTCAGATGACAGAAAGCGGAATAGGATTACCAGTATTGATAACTATACTGGAAAAGTTTGACCGGTTGGCCGTTTTCGTACTCTATATAATTATCGATCAAACCGTTTTTGAGATAGTTATACCGGGTCGCTTTTTCTTCGGTATGGCTGGTTGCATGAACCATACGGTTCTGTTTGTCATACTCCCGGGTAATGGTCACCGGATTCTCTGATTTGTAAGTGGAAACCTGTGTTTTGGTTTTTTCGTGCGGGTTGGGAATATCGATAGTGGCCTCATATACCAAGGCTCCTTTCGCATTGTGTACTTTGTGCTCCGCTAATCCGTTTTCGTCATATTTATAACGCTGTGTACCTTTTACTTCCAGATCCTTGTTGTACCTCAGAACCAGTGTGCCTCTTTCATAAGGATCTCTGTAATAGACCATTTTTCCTTTGAAGGTACCGTCTGCACCGTATACACTTTTGGATTCGGTGTTATCCTCATACACCGTTTCCGTATACTCCATCAATTCGTTGTTTTTTCTATAACGTTTACTTCCGCTCTCTTTGCCGTCTATATTGTAGCTATATTCATAAGATGAGTAGGTATGGTCGGTACTCTCTGTCATGCTAAGAGTTTTCCCCTCCCTGTCAAATTCGTAAGATTCTGCCAGTAAAAATTTAGTTCTGTCTGGTTTTCCCGACTCATACAAGATATCTTTTTACCTCGTAACTTTTTACTCACAGTTCTTTGATCAGTTCTTCCTGCGGACCGGAGTAAGTACCCTCTTTTTCCGTACATCCGATAATAAGTACCAACTCTATTACTAAATAAATCTGTTTCATCTTACCCATTTTTATCTTCTTATTTTTAAGATAGCTATTGTGTTGTTCGTTTGTTCTCTGCAACAACCTTTCTTTACTTTCCGAAAGCGGAAGCTATTACCGCTATAACCGGGGTCAAATATAGCAATATTTTAAGACCTTTAAAAAACTGAATATTCTTTTTTAACAGGTTCACTTTCCTGCTACGGGTAATTTTACTGCTATTCTTAAATTTAATGGGTGTTTGGTGGCCTGTCTGATCGTACCAAAAATAAGACGAAATGGTAAATAACCCTGAAATATAAGGCTATTTACCACTTCTTTGTACTATTCTTAACTTTCAATATCCGATTATAAATCTTTCCTGGTGATGGTGTGGATTTTCCAGTTCGTCTACCATAGTCACGGCGTAATCTTCTACGGAAATCGTGCTATTGCCCCGGGTATCTACGATCAGGTCATCTTTTCCCAGGCGGAATTTCCCGGTACGTTCTCCCGGGGTTAGGTTTCCGGCCGGAGAGAAGAATACCCAGTCAATCTCCTTTTCATTCTGTAAAGTGTTCAGGTAAAACTCGCCCAGGGATCTTACACCTCCCATGATCTCGGCTGGTATAACTCCTGAATCTACCACCCGCAAACCGGGTGCTACAAAGAGAGTTCCGGCTCCTCCCACTATTAAAAGGCGTTTGACTCCGGCTTTTTTTACTCCTTCCAGAATATTCGGATAGTTCCTGAGCGTCTCCTGATAGATATCAGGATTCTTCCATCCGGGGTTATAAGCACTGATCACTGTACTATATCCTTTAGTAACTTCTGTAATGGCTTCTACAGAGGAGACATCTGCTCTTACTATTTCGAGTTTGGGATGCTGAATAGTAATACTCTCCGGTTTACGCACTACCGTTTTTACTTCATGGCCTCTGCCAAGGGCTTCTTTTAAAATAGCGGAACCAACAAAGCCGCTTGCTCCGATCAATACAATTTTTTCCATCCTTTTTTTATTGAACAAATTAAAAAAACTTTTGTGCAAAGAAAAACAGGAATAAAAGGAAAGGCAGGATAGAAAAGCGTCTGAATAGGGTAAATATCCGCCGGAATTATAGTTTTATGCTTTTTTGGCGAAATTTTACAGGGGTAAGCGTGGTATGTTTCCGGAAATACTTATTAAAATTAGTGGGTTCCTCAAACCCCAGTTCAATACTGATCGCTTTGATTGAACCGTTCCCGTGGGCCAGTAAACGTTTCGCTTCCAGGATAACACGGGAGTCAATATACATTTTCGGAGTTTTACCTGTAAGGGCTTTTACCTCTCTGGCCAACACTTTTTCGCCTACTCCCAGTAATTGTACATAGAATCCGGTATTCCGGCTTTCCCGAAAGTGTCTTTCTACCTCGTCTGAGAAGCGTCTGCCGAGCGTGGCATCCGCCCGGTGGAACATAGGAGAGCAGCAGCTTGTGATCTACCGTTCGGCTTCCAGCAGAAGGATCCGCAGAAAACTCTGCGCAATATAGGGTTGTATAAAGTCTATTGGACGGGAGAGTTCTTCCTGCATCAGGGAAATTACATTTTCCAGAAAGAGGAGTTGTAACTTTACGGTGCGGTTCAGTTCTACCGGATTAAGGATATCCGAGGTATGGAGAAAATGGCTATCCAGTTCCGTATGGCTGAAAAAGGAGCCGGTAAAAAGAATCATTTTTCCTTTGTAAGAAGATATCAGGTCAAAACCATATACCTGGTTGGCAGAGATAATAAAGAGTTCTCCCTGCCGGATCGTTATGTTCCTTAAGTCGACCTTAAAAACAGCTTCTCCTTCCGTTAACCAGATAAGCTGGTAAAAGTCTGCTTTTGCCGGGCCCCGGAAGAGGTGAGGGCTCTTTTTAACCTCTCCCAGGTCTTTCACCTCTATCTCTATGGGAAGGCTCTTTTTAAAACCGTATACCTTTATATTTACATCCATGTTACTAAGATAGAGTTTTTAAAAGAGACCCCGGTAAAATAGGGGAACTATTTTTCGGTTGTAACTCCTTCTCTGTTGGAATAATAAGCTGTGTCTGCTTCTATCTTACTTTTTTAATTACCTTTGCACTATTTTAATTTAAACCAGGAGCGATCATGGAACTGCATTTTGCCTAGAGAATGTCTTATCTAAAAGCATCGGAGATCAGAGAGATACTGAAAGTTACACAGCAGGAGGATGTTATTTCGTTTGCCGGTGGCCTGCCCGCCCCCGAACTCTTTCCGGTGGAGGAGATCAGTGAAATAAGTCAGCTTGTTTTAAAAGAGGCGGGTACCAAAGCACTTCAATATACAACTACCGAAGGGTATGCTCCGTTAAGGGAATGGATTGCCGCACGAATGAACCAGGGCCTGGGAACCAGCCTGGACAAGGATAATATTCTGATCACTCATGGTTCCCAACAGGGATTGGATCTTTCGGGAAAAGTATTCCTGGATGAGGGAGATCTTGTTTTGTGCGAAAGTCCTACCTATCTGGCGGCTATCAGTGCCTTTAAGTCATACGGATGTAGTTTTATGGAAATTCCTACCGATGAAGAGGAGATGGATATGGATGCCCTTGAAAAAGTACTGAGCACCACTTCCCGTATCAGGCTTATCTATGTGATACCAACCTTCCAGAATCCTACCGGCAGGACCTGGAGCCTGGAAAGGCGGAAAAGATTGGCTGAATTATCGTCTCAATACAATATTGCCGTAATAGAAGATAACCCGTATGGTGAACTAAGATTTGAAGGGGAGCCATTACCCTCGGTAAAGTCTTTTGATAAGACTGGTTATGTCCTGTATACAGGTAGTTTTTCCAAAATATTCTGTCCCGGTTTCCGGATTGGCTGGATTACGGGAGATAAGGAGATTATCCGTAAATATGTGCTTGTTAAACAAGGTACGGATCTGCAGTGTAATACCCTGGCTCAGATGACTATTGCCGGATACCTGGAAAAATATGATATAGATCGGCATATAGCCGGTATCGTTGAAGTCTATAAAAAACGCAGGGATGTTACTGTTCAATGCATCCGGGAGTCTTTTTCCGATACGATCAAATTTACCAATCCTGAGGGTGGATTGTTTACCTGGATAGAGCTTCCCGAAGGGGTTTCCGCCCGCCCGATACTGGAGAAATGCCTGGAGAAAAAAGTAGCTTTCGTTCCGGGTGGTTCTTTTTATCCGGGCGGAAATAAGGAAAATACACTCCGGATAAATTACTCCAACATGCCGATAGAACGGATAGAGAGGGGAATTAAGATTATTGGAGAAGTAGTGAAACAATATATGAAAGAGTCGGTATGATAAACCGGCCAGGTTGTAAACAGGAAGGCTCTCTGATAAAACCTGAAAGTGGTGTCGTGTAAAATGAACTGTGTCAACTTTATTTTTTATCCAAACTCATCGCTCGGGGAACGCCCAGCGGCAAGGGGCGGGAGCCCCCGTCCCGACGAGCGAAAAATTTATAAGATTTTAAATCTATCTTCAAATTTAATGGCTAATTGTCCGGCCGTAGCTGCTCAGTTTGCCAGGGGCATAGTCCATTTCTTGCGGATATTGCGATAAGCCAGATAAAGGAGTTTTTCCAGTGCTGTGTCGTTTGGGAAAACTCCTTTATTTAGTAGCCTTACGCAGTGAATGCTTGTTCCATAAAAAAACTGTGTTAGTAAAGATTATAATTTATTTCTTA
>JAJPZL010000187.1 GCA_021204375.1 Bacteroides sp. | reverse complement strand
TTATAACACAGTTTTATAACATTCATGGTAAAATTGAATTTATCAGACATAGTAGTATCAGATTATATTCCTGATATGTGGAAACCTTTAAATGAAGAGCAACGTGCTTTCCTCTCTGAGAATTTCTTCCTACAGAATTATAAAAAAAATGAAACTATCTATTGTGAAGGAGAAACTCCCAAACATCTGATGTGCCTTTTAAGCGGCAAGGTCAAGATATTTAAAGACGGCGTAGGGGGCAGAAGCCAGATCGTCCGTATGATCAAGCTGGCCGAATATTTTGGTTACCGGGCCTATTTTGCCAATGAAGGATATGTAACTGCCGCAACTGCGTTCGAACCCTCGGTTATCTGTATGATCCCCATGGAAGTGATCACGACCCTTATCTCTCAGAATAATGCATTGGGGCTTTTCTTTATTAAACAACTCTCCGTAGACCTCGGCATAGCAGACGAAAGAACGGTCAACCTTACTCAAAAACATATTCGCGGACGCTTAGCCGAATCCCTCCTTTTCCTAAAGGATAGCTATGGACTGGAAGAGGATGAGTCCACACTCAGTATCTATCTCTCCCGGGAAGACCTGGCTAATCTCTCCAACATGACAACCTCGAATGCTATCCGAACCTTATCAAATTTCGCTGCGGAACGTATTATCTCTATTGACGGTCGTAAGATCAAGATCATCGACGAAGAGAAGCTCAGAAAGATCAGTAAGATCGGTTAAGGAACAACCGTTTTACCGGACGGCTTCCCGCACCCGGATAAGCTTTACCAACAGGTCCTCCAGTAAATCCAGTTTTAACATATTGGCTCCATCACTCTTAGCTACCGAGGAATCTTCGTGTGTCTCAATAAAGATACCGTCCACTCCTACGGCAATACCCGCTTTGGCAATTGTTTCTATCATCTCCGGTAGTCCACCGGTTACCCCACCGGTCTGATTCGGTTGCTGCAACGAGTAAGTAATATCCAATACAACCGGATAGCCAAAGGTACGCATCTGCGGAATACCCCGGTAATCCACAATTAAGTCCTGGTAACCAAACGTAGTACCCCGCTCGGTAAGCATCACCTGCTCATTCCCGGATTCCACTACTTTATCAACCGCATACTTCATGGCCTGCGGAGAGAGGAATTGTCCCTTTTTAATATTGATGATCCTTCCGGTATCCGCCGCCGCCACCAACAAGTCGGTCTGGCGACACAAAAAGGCCGGGATCTGCAAAATATCCGCAAACGGTGCAGCCATCACTGCCTCATGGGCCGAATATATATCCGTAACGACCGGAATGCCGAACGTATCACCTACTTTCCGCAGGATAGTAAGTGCCTTTTCATCCCCGATGCCCGTAAAAGAGTCTATACGCGAACGGTTCGCTTTCCGGTAAGAACCTTTAAATACATAAGGAATTTTATAGGTATCGCTTAGCTTTACAATATGCTCAGCAACACGCATGGCCATATCTTCCCCTTCAATTACACAGGGGCCGGCCAGCAGAAAGAAATTACCGGAGTCGGTATATTTCAGATCATAGATGGTATGAGACATGTTAATTCTTAATTAGGTATAATAAAAGTAGTAGCTTCGGGTATAATACCGATCTCCAACGGAAATTGTTTAGGCAACAAACGCCCGTCCAGGTCAACCGGAGCATTTTTAGCACGCAGCACTTTTACCTTTTTTGTACGATAAGATTTTACTATTTTATGATTGAGGATCCGATTTTGGATCAACATCCAGATTCCGGAAAGAAGCTGGGACAATCGTGGACGATAAATTACAGAGACGTCCAGCCAACTGTTATAAGGAACCGCACTGGGAGTCTGTCCATATCCATTGGCACTTCCCACACATACGGTCATAATACGACCCCGTATCTGCTCATCATTGATACGAAGATGCATCCGGTACCGTTTCCGTTCAAAAATAATCAGGAAAAGAGCAGCCACATACGAGAGGAATTTTACTCCCCAGAAACGGCGGGTCTGGTCTGTGATCTTCACAATACGTGCCCCCAGTCCTATATTAACCGCATTCAGGAAATAACGGCGTTCATGATTTTTACCGTTAAAATAGCTACAATAGCCTACATCTATCTTTTTCCGCCGGCTATTGATAATCCAGTCAACCGCTTTTTTATATTCCAGGTTCATTCCCCAGTATTTGGCAAAATTATTTCCGATCCCATTAGGAATAAGCCCGATAGCAATATCTTTCTTATTTTCAGCCGTAGAAGTCATAATACCGTTTACCATATCGTTCAATGCTCCATCGCCCCCTACCACTACAATGGTACGATAACCATTGTCTGCTAGAAAACGGGCCAGGCGCTCCACAGAACCAAATCCTTCAGATTGTACATAATCAAAAGAGACCCTTCTGCTCACCATATACTCCCTGATCTCGTCCCACCGTTTCTTGGTGTTACGGGTACCAGCCTTCGGATTATATATTACTCCCCACTTGTTCTCTTTACTCATAATTTGTTAATGGTTTAGGATTTCCAGTATCTGCTTTGTTTTTTCCTCCATAGGCAACGAAGCTTCTATCCAGTGAATAGGTATGCCCCTCCGTTCCATGCCCCGGAACCAGGTCATCTGCCGTTTGGCAAACTGATGAATGGCAATTTCCAGCCCGGATACCATCTCTTCGTAACTCAACTCTCCGGTTATATATAAGGTCAGGTATTTATATTCCAATCCATAATAGATCAGGTCTTCGGCGGAAATACCACTCTCCAACAGAGATCGTACCTCTTCCACCATACCCTGGGCTAAACGTTCCCGAAGCCGGCGGCTGATCTTTTCCCGGCGAAGCTCCCGGTCGATCCGTAATCCGATTATAAGACTTTTGATCTCCGGAAAACTCTGTTCCTCTAATGGACGGCTCAGGTAATACTCCTCGATCTCAATCGCCAGGATAGCCCGCTTTACAGTATCCACATCGGTGGTATTATGAAGCTTTTTATATCCTTGTAGTATCACAGTAAGCTCATCCAGCGTTTTATCTGCCAGCTTTTCCCGGAGTTCCTTATTCTCCGGTACAGGTAACAGAGAGTAGCCCTTTAACACCGATTCCAGATACAGGCCGGTTCCCCCACACAGAACGGGTAACTTCCCGCAGGATTTTATATCCTCATAAACCTTCAGGAAATCACGCTGGAACTCAAATACATTGTATTTACTTCCGGCAGGTGCAATATCGATCAGATGGTAAGATATCTCTTTACCGTTAACCGTATAATCCACTAGGTCTTTCCCGGTACCCAGATCCATTCCCCGGTATACCTGGCGGGAGTCTGCACTGATGATCTCACTATCCAGCTCATACGCTAAAGAAGCGGCTAACGGGGTTTTTCCCGAAGCGGTAGGCCCTAAAAGAGTGATCAAATCGTATGCCGGCATATTTTTTTGAGATAATAGTGATACAAATATACAAAAAATGTGCAGATTTTACCTTTGGGCCCTCTATATGTATAAAAAAAATCGCTCCGGAAAGTTTTCCGGAGCGACTCCTATATAGAATGATTATCTATCCAATGATCAGTTTACAGATGCCATGTGAGCAATCAGTGAAAGAACTTTGTTAGAGTATCCCCACTCATTGTCATACCAGGATACCAGTTTAACGAATGTATCAGTCAACTGGATACCAGCTTTGGCATCGAAGATAGAAGTACGTGCATCACCGATGAAATCAGAAGATACAACGTCATCTTCAGTATATCCGAGGATACCTTTGAGTTCGTTCTCAGAAGCTTCTTTGATAGCTGCGCAGATATCAGCATATTTAGCCGGTTTAGCTAAGTTTACTGTCAGGTCAACTACAGAAACGTCCAGGGTAGGAACGCGGAAAGCCATACCTGTTAATTTACCGTTCAGCGCAGGAATTACTTTACCTACCGCTTTAGCAGCACCTGTAGAAGAAGGAATAATGTTACCGGCAGCAGCACGACCATCTCTCCAGTCTTTTACCGAAGGACCGTCCACTGTTTTCTGAGTAGCAGTAGTAGCGTGAACTGTAGTCATAAGCCCGTCTACGATACCAAATTTATCGTTAATAACTTTAGCAAGCGGAGCCAGACAGTTAGTAGTACACGATGCGTTAGATACGAACTGAGTTCCCGGTACATAAGCATCGAGGTTCACACCGCATATGAACATCGGAGTGTCGTCTTTGGAAGGAGCTGACATCACTACATATTTAGCACCGGCGTCGATATGACCCTGAGCTTTATCTTTGGAGAGGAACAAACCTGTAGATTCCACTACATATTCAGCACCTACTTCGCTCCATTTCAGATCAGCAGGATTACGCTCTGCAGTCACACGGATCTCCTGGCCGTTAACCACCAGTTTACCGTCTTTAGCTTCAGCTGTTCCGTTGAATCTGCCATGTACAGTATCATACTTCAACATGTAAACCATATAGTCTACATCGATCAGGTCATTGATACCTACAATCTGAATGTCATCTCTTGTCATAGCAGCACGAAACACAAGGCGTCCGATACGGCCAAATCCATTAATACCTACTTTAATCATTTTGTTTAAACTTTTAAGAGTTCTATAC
>JAJPZL010000462.1 GCA_021204375.1 Bacteroides sp. | reverse complement strand
GGGTGCACCTTTTATTTTTCAGGAATTATGAATCAGGAAATAGAACGTAAATTTCTGGTAACGGGAGAGTATAAAAGCCTTGCCTCTTCTGCCGGGCATATTATACAGGGATATATCAGTAGTGTGCCTGAGCGTATGGTGCGTATCCGTATCCGGGATGAGAAAGCTTATATAACTATTAAAGGAGCCTCCGCAGAAGATGGAAAAAGCCGTTACGAATGGGAAAAGGAGCTCTCCCTGCAAGAGGGGTACGAACTGATGAACCTCTGTGAGCCGGGCAGCATAGACAAGACCCGGTACCTGATACCCTATCAGGAACATCTATTTGAGGTAGACGAATTTCACGGTGAGAATAGCGGACTGGTAATAGCGGAGGTAGAGCTATCCTCTCCCGATGAAAAGGTAAGCTTACCCGGATTTATCGGAGAAGAGGTTACCGGTGATATACGCTACTACAACTCTTACCTGAAAAAGTGCCCTTACAGCAGCTGGCCTGAAAACCAATAAAGAGGATATCTGTTAAGAACCTAATCCCTAAAAAGATGGAAGAATTGCAGGCCTATTTACCACAGGAGCTTATTGACTTTATCCTGGTCACACTCTTTGCCCTGTTGATCGGACTTTCCCAACGTAAACTCAGTTTGCGGCGGGAAGGCGAAACTACGCTCTTTAGTACCGACCGCACTTTCACTTTTATCGGGATACTGGGTTATATTCTTTATACGCTTGATCCTGTTTCCATGCAACTCTTTATGGGGGATGGTGCGATCCTGGGAGTGTTACTGGCACTTAACTATTATGCCAAACAGACCCAGTTCCATGTGTTTGGGGTCACCACTATCATCATAGCCCTGATTACCTACTGTATAGCTTCCATTGTAGCGACCCAGCCTTCGTGGTTCTACCTGACCGTAGTAGTGACGGTACTCCTGCTTACCGAACTGAAGCACACTTTTACCGAGATTGCCCAGCGGATAAAAAGCGATGAGATGATCACCCTGGCCAAGTTCCTGGCCATCAGCGGTATCATTTTACCGATGGTACCCAACGAAAGCATTATACCGGGCATCAATCTGACCCCTTATACCATCTGGCTGGCAACCGTAGTGGTATCCGGCATATCCTATCTTTCGTATCTGCTGAAACGGTATGTTTTCCGGGAATCGGGTATTATAGTTTCAGGCGTTATCGGAGGTATGTACAGCAGTACGGCTACCACTGCCATTCTGGCCCGCCAATGCAAACGAGCCAAACCGCAGGAAGTACCCGAATATGTTGCTGCCATGCTCTTTGCATTGAGCATGATGTACCTGCGTTTTTTAATACTGGTCTTTATTTTCAGCCGGGCCGTATTCCTGCTCCTGTATCCCTATCTGCTTATCCTGGCAGTAGTTTCTGCGGTGATAGCAGGATTTATCCACATGAAATACCGCCACAACGAAGAGTATGAACGGATCGAAGAGGAGGAGGATGAAAGCAACCCGCTGGAATTTAAAGTGGCTCTTATCTTTGCCGTTCTTTTAGTCGTATTTACTGTCCTTACCCATTATACAGTGTTATATGCCGGTACCGAAGGATTGAATTTACTCTCCTTTCTGGCCGGATTCAGTGATACGACTCCCTTTATATTAAACTTGTTATAAGGTACCGGGGATATTACTGCCCATACTGCTGCTGCGTGTACTCTACAGGCGATAGCCAGTAGCATTACAGTAAATATGTTCTATGCCCTCTTCTTCTCCGGCAGACGGAAAGAGATGATCCCCTACCTGGCAGGAGGATTCGGGATCGTTATTCTACTGAATGTAGCTCTTCTTCTTTTCTTTTACCTGTAAGAAAGCTTTCCTGAAAAAGATGTATCCTTTTGTTAAAACGGAACAGGTAAGTGTATTTTTATCTTTAGTATCACAACTAACTATGAATATTTCGTAATTCACTTAGAATCTTTCTCTAATTATTTCCGGTTTTACGGTAAGAAAGTTAATTTTGTCCCGGGTCGTTACAGATCCGAGACATACGCTTCCAGACTAATATACTAACTGACATATTTCATGAAGAACAGACTTACTCTTTTGTTATGGGTGCTGACCACACTCAGTGTTATAGGCCAGACCTCCCCGGTTATTACCAGTTTTAATCTGAAAGGAATTTTAATAGATTCACTCACGAACGAAGGCGAACCGTATGCCACCATACGGATCGTAAAAAAAAGAGGCTCCGGAAGATCCTGTAAAATTAGCAGTTACCGACACTAAAGGAAGATTTAATGAGAAAGTGAACGGACAGGGAAATTTCATTATTACGATCTTTTCCATCGGGAAAACGACGATCCGGAAAGAATTCACCGTAACCCCCGAAGATAAGATCATGGACCTGGGAACTCTCTATACAGAAGAAGCCGCTAATGAACTGGCGTGGGTGGAGGTAATAGCCCAGAAACCTCTTGTGAAAGTAGATGTGGATAAAATAGAGTATAATATTGAAGACGATCCCGACTCGAAGACCAACAACATTCTAGAAATACTTCGCAAAGTACCCCTGGTAACGGTAGATGGTGAAGACAACATCCAGGTGAACGGGAGCAGCAGTTTCAAGGTACATGTTAACGGGAAGCCCAACAACATGATAACGGATAACCCCAAAGATGTATTGAAAAGTATGCCGGCCAACACGATTAAATATATTGAAGTTATTACCAACCCGGGGGCTAAATATGACGCCGAAAGGGTAGGAGGGATACTCAATATTGTAACCATCGGAGGCGGATTCGAAGGATATACGGCTACCGTGAGTGCCCATGCCAATAACATGGGAGGTGGCGGAAGTGCTTATGCAACCGTTAAGCAGAATAAATTCACAGTTACCGGTAATTACAGTGCCAATTATTATAACCAACCCACTAATTATGGAGAGACTTACCGGGAGAATTATACATCTGATACCGATAAGTACCTGTATAGTGAAAGTTCAAGTGATTATACAGGCATGTTCCAGCAGGGCAATATAGAGGCCAGTTACGAAGTGGATACCATGCGTCTGATCACCTTTTCTTTCGGAATGTATGGAGGAGGGAACGACAGTAACGGAGAAATTGATGCCCGGATGCTGGATAAGGACAACCAGGTAACCTACTCGTACCGTACTATTAATACGGGCGATTACAGCTGGTACTCCATCCGCAGGAATGCTGACTACCAGCGTTCATTCAAAACCAAAGATCGGTTACTAACCTTCTCCTACAAAGTAAATTCCCAGCCCCGTACCAATAAATACGACAACCTGTATGAAGACCAGTACCAGGTACCCGAATACCTTTCGCTACTCCATCAGCACTCCAAAGGAAAGTCCAACACGATTGAGCACACTTTCCAGGGAGATTATACTACTCCTATTGGTAAATACCACACGGTAGAGACCGGTATTAAATACATTATCCGGAATAATACCAGTGACAACAAATATTACAGGCAAACGGAAGCGGGAGGTGATAGTAACTACGATGCAGACAGAAGCAGTAATTATAAACACCTGAACGATATTTTAGGTATTTATGCAGGTTATACCCTGCGCTATAAGAGTTTCTCTTTTAAGCCCGGCTTGCGGTATGAATATACGATGCAGGATGTAAAGTATGTCGTGGGAACAGGAGAAGATTTTAAAGTGAACTATAATAACCTGATACCCTCTGTTACGTTGGGAACCAAGATCGGTCAGATACAAAACATCCGTGGAGAATATAACCTGCGTATCTGGCGTCCCGGTATCTACCAGCTGAATCCGTACAGGGACGAACAAGACCCTAATAATATCTATTACGGTAATCCGGAGCTGGAAACCGAAAAGAGCCATAACTTTAACCTCAATTACAGCACCTTCAGTGCCAAGTTTAACCTGAATGTAACGCTGCGTCACTCTTTTAACAACAACAGTATCCAGCGGTATGCTTTCCTGGAAGAGAGAGTGATCCATAACACCTACGGAAATATAGGCAAAACCAAAAGTAGCGGAGTAGGGCTATATGCCAACTGGAATGCCTCTCCCAAAACACGGATTTATATAAACGGGAATACGGATTACCGGGATCTGAAAAACGACACCCAGCATAATAACGGATGGAACGCTTCTATGTACGGAGGGGCTCAACATACTTTCCCGAAAAAGATCCGGGTCAGTCTCAATGGAGGAGGTTCCACTCCCTACCTCTCTCTCCAGGGAAAAGGTTCGGGTTATTACTACTACTCCGTAAATGTGAACCGCGCTTTTGTAAAAGAACGTCTTACGGTAAGTGCGTATGTAAACAACTTCCTGACCAAACACAGGACATACAATAATACCACTTCGGATGCAAACTTTCTGCAAAGATCAAAATACAGGTATTCACAACGTTATTTTGGTATGAGTGTCAGTTACCGCATGGGAGAACTGAAAGCCAGTGTAAAAAAGGCGGCCCGTACCATTAATAGCGACGATGTAAAAAGCGAAGGCAGTTCCGAAGGTGGAGGTGGTGGAGGAAATTCCTGATCTCCTCTCCGGTTCTACATATAATTTATAAATAACCCGATCCTGCTCACGGCAAATATTTT
>JAJPZL010000116.1 GCA_021204375.1 Bacteroides sp. | reverse complement strand
CAGGGATTACTTGTCATTTGCCGGCCGTAGAAAGAAAAGGCCGGGAAACAACTGACTATTCCGACCGGATTGTAAACCCTGGTTTTGAAGAGGATTTTAACGGATGGAGTGTTCAGAACGGAGTTTTTGCAGATGGCACTACCCTGGTGCCAGAGATTGTTACCGGTAGAGCCTATGACGGAGAAAAGTCGGTTTACATTGATTTGGGATACGGAGAGCCGTTTACTACGGAATGTCGGGTTTACCAAACTGTCGGTGGATTACCGGCAGGAGAGTACATCCTGAGTGCACAAAAATTTTATGGACGTTGGGAAGAGGCCAATGGTATTTTCGTCAACAGCGGTGCCGGAGATATAAAAAGTGTAGATAATACCAATCCGGCTGCAGCCTATAAAGAGCTTACCATTACTTTCAACGTTACGGAGGGAGTCGATGTTACGTTGGGGATCTTTGCAGCTAGCAGGCGTGGTGGTGCAGACCGGAATGACTATTTCTGAATGGATCACTTCCAGTTAACTAAAGTGGAGCCGGTTTACCGTCAGGCCGAGTACCTGAACCGGGGAGTGGTCGGGGTAAAAACGAACGAGGGTATCTATTTGAGCTGGCGTCTTCTGGGAACAGACGATGCAAAAACAGCATTCAATGTATATCGGGATGGTACCTTATTAAATGCTACTCCCCTTACTACTTCTACCAACTATGTGGATACAGGCGGTTCCCTTACCAGTAAATATGTAATAAAAGCACTTCTGGATGGGAAGGAGATCGACACCTCGGAAGCCATCACCTCCTGAGAAGAACAATACAAAGTCATCCAGCTCAACAGGCCGGAGGGAGGAGTAACACCGGATGGCGTTACCTACACCTATACGCCGAACGATTGCAGTGCGGGAGACCTCGATGGAGACGGTGAGTATAAGATCATTGTGAAGTGGGATCCGTCTAACTCCAAAGATAATTCACAGGCCGGTTATACCGGCAATGTCTACCTGGATGCCTACAAAATAGATGGTACTTTCTTGTGGCGGATCGATCTGGAGGTAAATATCCGGGCCGGTGCCTATTATACCCAGTTTATGGTGTACGACCTGGACGGGGATGGAACGGCAGAGATTGCCTGTAAAACCGCTCCAAGAACAATCGATGGAAAAGGTAATTACGTCTTGCTGGCCGGAGATGATCCCACTGCAGACTATCGCAATGCTAACGGATATATTCTGGAAGGGCCTGAATATCTTACTGTTTTTAGCGGCAGGGATGGCTCAGCCCTGGCAACCGTACCTTACAACCCGCCGCAGAGTGATATCTCTTCCTGGGGCGACAACTACGGCAATCGGGTAGATCGTTTTCTGGCTGCTGTTGCCTATCTGGATGGTCAGCGTCCAAGCCTGGTGATGTGCCGGGGTTACTATACACGGGTTACCCTGGCGGCCTACGACTTCCGCGACGGTTCATTGACGGAGAGATGGTTTTATGATTCCGGCACTATAGACGGGATAGGCGGATATGGACAAGGGAATCATAACCTGAGTGTAGCCGATATATACGGAGATGGGAAAGATGAGATTATTTACGGTGCCTGTGCCATTGATGACGACGGAACCCTGATGTATAGTACCGGACTGGGACATGGAGATACCATTCATGTCTCTGACCTGATACCCGATCGGCCCGGACTGGAAGTCTTCTGTGTACACAAAGAGGATCATGCTCTTTACGGTACCGAAATACACGATGCTGCAACCGGAGAGATCCTTTGGGAGGTCTATGCCGAAGATGATGTCGGAAGAGGAATAGCGGCCGATGTAGATGCCGGCTATCGTGGATATGAAATGTGGAGTTCTCAATCTAATGTAGTATACAATGTGAATGGGAATGGTATCTCACTCAACCGGCCCTCTTATAATTTCGTATCTATTGGGACGGTGACCTTCAGGATGAATTACTGGATGGTACCAAACTGGATAAATGGAACGGTAACGGAACCGATCGTCTTTTCACCTTTTACCTGCACAACAATGCCAAAGAGATAAACGGCTCCAAAGCCAATCCCTGCCTGAGTGCCGATCTTCTGGGCGACTGGCGGGAAGAGGTGATCTATTACAACAGCGAGGACCCCAGCCAGCTTATGATCTTTACTACCGTAATACCTACCGACCACCGCTTGTATACGTTGATGCACTATCCGGTGTATCGTCTCGGAGTAGCCTGGCAAAATGTGAGTTACAACCAACCTCCACACCTGGGATTCTATATCGGTGAAGGGTTGGAAAATATTCCTGTGCCTGCTATCTACACTCCACGGGTAGCTACCGGCCAAAAAGCCCGCAAAAATAGAACCTCTGATCTCAGATGGATATATAGAAAAAGAGAGACTTACTTGCAAGTCTCTCTTTTTTATTGTAAGATGGAAAACTGTTGTTTTCCAATACTATCAAATAATACAATTAATCCCTCTTCTGAGGTCTGTCAGTACGCTCCGGACGTGGCAAAAGAACCTTATGTGAAAGTTTGAACTTACCTGTTTTCTGATCTACATCAAGGAGTTTTACTTCAATCTCGTCACCTTCTTTAATACCAGCCTCTTCTACCGATTCCAGACGTTTCCAGTCAATTTCCGAGATGTGCAAAAGACCATCCTTGCCCGGCAGGAACTCTACAAATGCTCCGTAAGGCATAATGGATCTTACTTTCGCTTTGTATACTTCTCCTACTTCCGGTACAGCCACGATCGCCTTGATCATACGCATAGCATCGTCGATCATCTTTTTGCTGGTTCCGGCGATCTCTATTCTGCCTACCCTATCAATTTCTTCAATCGTGATGGTAGAACCTGTCTCTTCCTGCATACCCTGAATGATCTTTCCACCCGGGCCGATCACTGCACCGATAAATTCTTTCGGAATAGTCAGGGTCTCGATACGCGGAGCATGATCTTTCAGCTCTTCGCGTGGCGCAGCCATGGTTTCGGTAATCTTACCTAAAATATGCATACGTCCCTCTTTCGCCTGGTTCAAAGCTTTTTCCAGGATCTCAAACGAGAGTCCGTCTACTTTAATGTCCATCTGGATGGCAGTAATACCATCTTTGGTTCCTGTTATCTTGAAGTCCATATCTCCCATGTAGTCTTCATCCCCTAAGATATCTGAAAGTACCGCATACTTCTCTTCTCCTGCATTTTTGATAAGCCCCATGGCAATACCTGATACCGGCTTCTTGATCTTTACACCGGCATCCATCAGGGCCAGTGTCCCGGCACATACGGTAGCCATAGAAGAAGAACCATTTGATTCCAGGATGTCCGATACCACACGGATCACATAGGGATAACCATCCGGTATCATCCCTTTCAGGGCCCGGTTGGCAAGGTTACCATGACCGATCTCGCGACGGCCTACGGCACGTTGCGGACGGGCATCCCCGGTTGAGAAAGGAGGGAAGTTATAGTGTAACAGGAATCTGTCTTTACCGTGATTCAGTACATCGTCGATGATTTTTTCATCTAATTTGGTACCCAGTGTAACAGAAGTGAGCGACTGCGTTTCGCCACGGGTAAATACGGCTGACCCGTGAGGTCCCGGAAGATAGTCCACTTCACACCAGATAGGACGGATCTCCGTAGTGCTACGTCCGTCTAGACGTTTTCCTTCGTCCAGGATGCAACGACGCATCGCCTCTTTTTCCACATCGTGGTAATATTGATTGATCAGCGCATCCTTCTCTGCCAGCTCCTCTTCCGTAAAGTTAGCCTTAAACTCTTTGCGGATCGCCTCAAACGCTTCCATGCGTTCGTGTTTATTATTGTTACCCGAACGGGCAACGGCGTACGCTTTATCGTAGCAGACTTCACGTACCTGTTTACGTAGTTCTTCGTCGTTCTCTTCGTGGCAATATTCACGTTTAACAGTGGTTCCGGCCATTTCAGCCAGCTCCAGCTGCGCTTTACAATGTACTTTAATGGCTTCGTGAGCTACCTTCATGACTTCAAGCAGGTCCGCTTCGGATACCTCTTTCATTTCACCCTCTACCATCATGATATTATCTAAAGTAGCGGCAACCATTACATCTATATCAGCGCTTTCCAGCTGAGTAAAGGTAGGATTAACTACAAATTTACCGTTAATACGGGCTACCCGTACCTCCGAGATCGGTCCGTTGAAAGGAATATCCGATACAGCGAGTGCAGCTGAGGCTGCCAACCCTGCCAGGGCATCGGGCATATCTTCGCCATCGGCGGAGTAAAGGATGATATTTACAAATATATCTGCATGGTAATTATCGGGGAACAGAGGACGTAAGGATCTGTCGACCAATCGACTTATGAGGATTTCATAATCGGAAGCACGACCTTCTCTTTTGGCGAAACCACCCGGAAAACGTCCGAATGCCGAAAATTTTTCTTTATACTCTACATGTAAAGGCATGAAATCTACACCGGGAACTGCATCTTTTGCCGCACAAACAGTAGCTAACAACATGGTGTCTCCCATGCGCAGCATCACAGAACCGTCTGCCTGTTTTGCAAGCTTTCCAGTTTCGAGTGTGATGGTTCTGCCATCACCCAACTCGATTGTCTTAACAATAGGAT
>JAJPZL010000132.1 GCA_021204375.1 Bacteroides sp. | reverse complement strand
GGTTTATAGAGAGAAAAGTATAACCAAATGAAAAAAGTATTAGCTACTGTATCTGTACTGATGGGAGGAGGAACACCAGCTGTGCAACCCGATTTGCATCTGGAAGGTAAAGGTATTGCGTTAAATAACAACTCCGTAATTATACCTATGTCAAAGCTTCCTTCTGATATCCGTAAAGAGATTAATGGCAAATATCCGGAAAATAGTATTCTGCGGATCTATGCTTCAGAAGGAGTAAGAGGTATGACCTACAGAATTATACTACGTACCGTTACAGATATAGAAAAAGCCCTGGTTTATCAGAGCTGAATGTACCGGACCATATTAAAAACAAAACTATTATATGAACTTTTTAAGAGAAACCTTGTTATATCAGTGTATTTCTCATAGCATTAGATTTTAGATTAATAAAGTTTGTGAAAATCCTCTGTAACCGCGGGCTTCTCCCCTTGCAGAGGATTTTTCTATGAATAACGTCTGGGGTAACGCAGGAAAATAGCCAGCAGCGCACAGAATCCCATCACCATCGGATAATAAAGATAACGTATAATAGATACAGGCGAAATAGCAGCCAGGCCGGCCGCCATAAGCATTTGCGCCCCATAAGGGATCAGGCCCTGAACCACACAGGAGAAGGTATCCAGAATACTGGCCACTTTACGACTATCCAGGCCGAAACAGTCTGAAATATCTTTGGCGATCGGACCGATAGTAATCACTGCAATGGTATTATTGGCTGTGCAGCAATTGGCAATACTTACCAACAACGCAATACTTAGTTCAGCACCCCGCTTTCCGTTCACATGGCGGGTCAGCTTATCAATGATATAATCAATACCTCCGTTAAAACGGATCAGTTCAAGCATTCCTCCCGCAATCAGGGTAATGATGATCAGTTCACCCATCCCAATGATTCCATCTCCCATAGAACCAAACCAGTCGAAAAAAGAGATACTTCCGGTAGCTATACCAATAATACTAGTTGAAAGGATGCCCAGTACCAGTACCAAGACGACATTTACTCCGGCAATAGCAGTAACCAGCACCAGGATATAGGGCAATACTTTCAGCCACTCTACCTCCCCCGGCCGGGAAGAGACATCCAGTGTAAATCCCTTGAAAATATAATAGACCAGTACCAACAGGGCTGCGGGAATCACGATCATACTGTTAACCCGGAATTTATCCCGCATAGCACATCCCTGAGTACGGGTAGCCGCAATAGTCGTATCTGAAATAAAAGAGAGATTATCTCCGAAAAAAGCTCCTCCGACTACAATGGCTACCATAAAAGGAACAGCAATACCGGTTTTATCGGCTATACCTACAGCAACCGGTGTAAGAGCTACAATGGTTCCGACAGAGGTACCTACTGATAAGGAGACAAAACAATCGGCAATAAAAATACCTCCTAATAACAGAGATTCGGGTAGAAACCTAAGAGTAAGATTAACCGTAGACTCAATCGCTCCCATATCGCGGGCAGTCTGTGCAAAAGCTCCTGCCAGGATAAAGATCCAGATCATCAACAGCAAATTGGGACTGGAGGCTCCTTTCGAAAATTGCCAGATCCGTTCATTGAGCGTGATCCCCCGGGTTATGGCTACTGCATAGATAGAAGAGACCATAAATGCTACTGTTATCGGCACTTTATAGAAATCATTCACTATCAATGAAGTGACCAGATAAAGAGAGAGAAAGACAAATAAAGGAGACAAAGCCCAAAGGTTACCCTTCTCTGTTTTTTTTAGTTCAGGTTCCATAGATGATATACTTTATAAATCAGGGCAAAGGTAAATAATCTCTGACGAACTCTTCTGTGTAAAATTGAAAAATAGATAGAGGGCCGATACTGTTTATAAAAAGTCAGTGAATCCAATTCCAAAAGATGGGGATCTTTTGGAGTTGGATTCAGGAGTTATAAAAGAAACATTCACCGGTTCTTTATTTTCTGTTTTATTCTTCTTTTTATGTTAAACCATCCGGGTCGGATCTACCCACTTATCAAATTCTTCTGCCGTAACATATCCGGTTTCATTAACAGCCTGCCGGAGAGTAATTCCTTCCCGATGGGCTTTCTGAGCTATTTCAGCTGCTTTATAATAACCGATCTTTGGATTAAGGGCTGTTACCAGCATTAATGAGTTATCCAGATGGGCTTTGATCCTCTCCTTTACCGGCTGAATTCCCCGGGCGCAACGCTCTTCAAAGCTCATACAACCCTCTCCAATAAGGCGGGCACTATGCAGAAAGTTATAGATAATAACAGGTTTAAAGACATTGAGCTCAAAATGTCCGGTAGCCCCTCCTACTGAAATAGCAACATCGTTTCCCATCACCTGCGCAGCAATCATGGTAAGGGCTTCACACTGGGTCGGATTTACTTTACCGGGCATAATGGAAGAACCCGGCTCGTTCTCGGGTAAATGAATTTCGCCAATACCGGCACGGGGACCTGAAGCCAGCAAACGAATATCGTTAGCTATTTTCATCAGGCTCACGGCTACTCCTTTCAGGATTCCATGAGCTGCAACCAGAGCATCCTGCGTAGCAAGGGCTTCGAATTTATTGGGAGCAGTAATGAAAGGGTGTCCGGTAAGTTCGGCTATCTTTTCGGCTACTTTCCGGTCATACCCTTTGGGGGCATTGATACCTGTACCCACTGCTGTTCCTCCCAAAGCCAGTTCGGACAAACGTTTCAAAGAGTGACGTATCTCGCTAATCCCTTTTTCAAGCTGGGCTACATATCCACTGAATTCCTGCCCCAGTGTAAGAGGAGTAGCATCCATCAGATGGGTGCGTCCTATCTTTACAACATCGCGGAATTCGGAACTCTTCCGGGCTAAGGTATTGTGGAGCAATTCAAGCCCCGGAAGGGTGACTTCCGTCAGGATTCTGTAAGCTGCTATGTGTATAGCTGTAGGAAAAGTATCGTTGGAGGATTGGGATTTATTGACATCGTCATTGGGAGAGAGTACTTTCTCTTTATCAGTAAGCGAACCGCTACTGAGCACATGGGCCCGGTTGGCAATTACTTCATTCACATTCATATTGGTTTGGGTACCACTCCCGGTTTGCCATACGATCAGTGGGAACTGATCGGAAAGTTTACCCTGGAGAATCTCTTCGGCTGCTTTAACAATGAGGTTGGATTTCTCATGCGACAAGACTCCCATATCCCGGTTGGTCATAGCAGCGGCCATTTTCAGCCAGGCAAAAGCTTCAATGATCTCCCGGGGCATACGATCGGTATCCCTGGCTATTTTGAAATTATTGATACTACGCTGGGTCTGGGCTCCATAATAGGCGTGCAAAGGTACTTTTACCTCTCCCAGCGTATCCTTTTCAATTCTGTATTCTTTCATATGATCAATAGGTTTAATTTCTACCAGTTAAACAGCAGCCGGAAAATAAAGTTGCCGGAAAAAGGATGAATTTCCCTCTTCCGGCAAAGCTTTAAACAAATAGTGATAGATACTTATTAAAACCAAACATACCTATTTATATTCTCTGCGTAAACGTTCTACAGTACGGAAAATCGTGTGCACTTTTTCATCTTCCGTTTTATCATCCATATTAATGCAGCAAACTCCGGTTTTAAGAAGATCACCCGATTCATGTACTTTGGTTTGGACAATGGTTTCCAGTTCACTCTTGGAATAACTATTAAGGTCCACGGGATTGAGACGAATGTTGATGAATGTATCCGGTAGAGCAGCTCTGAGTGCAGGAATATCTCCTCCCCACCCTGCATCCAGGAAATCCAGATGAAGGATTTTAGCAAACTTCCCGGCATGGCGGTGTGGGTCATTACCGCAATAGTGAATACCATAGGGTCTGTATCTGAGACTCCATTCTATATCATAAGGTAGCAGAAAATTCTCGTAATCTTCTTCCGAGATCATAGTATGGGAGCATTCGGAATGGAGATAGACCTGTCTCTGAATATGTTTAAATACCCGGTTTACGGAGATAGAACTGCTTCCGGTTTTACTTACAATAAAAGAGAAAAAACGTTCTACTATGCGGGCTATGGAGGTAAAGTATTTTTTGCACACTTCAGGTTGGAGTATCATATCCATTAATACAGCTTCTCCTTTCAGATCGATAGCCAGATTTAGGATGCCACCCCAGTTAATATCTCCGCAGACATAGCTATACTTACTTTCCAGGGCTTCTATCAGGGAAAGCAATCTTTTAAAAGCCGGGCCCTTAAAAGCAACTTCTTCGTCAATTTCAAAAGAATCACGATGGGCGCAATTCACCTGGGGAGCTGTATCGGGAAAATAGGTTATTTCGCAACCCAGCATTTCTGATAGGAGAAATCCGGCTGCCAGATGTACGGCTCCTATTTCAGGACGATCCTGTTTCCACTCCTTTCCTAATCCATAGGTACCGAAGCGATCGTAGAGTTCTTTTTCCATACGTTTTTCGTCTTCTACCCGGCGCAGGGGATGATAGAAAAAGTCTTCGTCAAAAACGATTCCGGTATGTTTGTTCCACCAGGATGGGTGGAATATGATGTCTGTAGGAAGTGGGGTTGTATTAAAGTAATTCATATTTATAGTTTTCTATAAAAAAGACGGGAAGATAGGGTA
>JAJPZL010000380.1 GCA_021204375.1 Bacteroides sp. | reverse complement strand
CAACAGGGACAAGTCAAATTTCCCTTAATATTCCACCCTTCCAAAAAGCAAACACCTTCTTTAATTTCAAACTGTATATTTTTCCTATTAATAATCGGATTCAGATATACTTTTTTTGATTTTGTATTGGCCAGGTAAAATTGCTTTAACAACGGTACTTCTGCCCGGCACGAAGGATTAGAGCAGGTTGCAGTACGTGCCCAATAAAAGGCTACAGGCTTATTTCCTTTTTCATCGGCCGGATAGAGATGTCCTACTTCTTTCTCTGTCATTGCCAGTAATTTTCTGGCATAATATCCCACATCAAAAGACAAGCGATTGGGAATATCTATGACACCCTTGACCCGGGAAATATTTTTCTCCGCTAATAACTCCATTCCCTCCGGACCATATTGTTTTTTAAATTCCTCTTCCGTATAACGAATAGGCTTACCATATTTTTGAGGGAACTCTACAGATCCTTTTTCTATAATATGTGCCACCGGATTAATATCATTCCCAAAGCTACGACAACCCAAACGGGCAGCTTCCAAGGGTATGGCACCTCCACCGGCAAAAGGATCGAATACACTGGGCATCCGTTTCTGAAAGTTTTCAATAGCCTCTTGTAAAGCCTTCTCTTTCCGTTCTATCTCTTCACTTGGGATATGCCGATCAGAAGTGGTATACAAAGTGGTTTCCGCTTCTGTTATAGCGGCAAAAGCTGCATCAAACTCAGTAGATAATATACTGTAAGTGACCTTAGGATACCGTTCTGCATTGTATGCGACCCATATTAACTTCCGGGCTTTTTGTAATACCTCTGTATCATTTTTACTTTCCCATTTAATCAGACAACCTTCCTGAAGCTGTTCTTTAGAAGGTGTGCTCTTCCCCTTGAGCATATTTTGCTGGCAACGCTCAGAGAATTTACCGATAAACATAAGCAAACGATTCCGCAGATTATCAGACATGGGATCATGGATAGCCGTATAAGGTATATCGGGATAGGGAGCGTATCTCCGGTCATTCCCCAATAGGTCCTTGACAGCATCGCGAAATACTTCGGAACAATGTTCGTCCAAGGGATCAGGTACTAAGCTGGCAAAAATAACTGCCCGGCATACAGGTAACGGACGGCGTGCCCACCATAAGTGTAACGTAGAGATATGGCCGTGACGAATGGATTTGTCGCGAACGCTTTCTGCCGATATCTCTTTAACGGGCATAGCTACCTCAATCAGTTTTTTTGTTTTTGTCATCTATTTTGTTTTTTATTTTTCTACTTTTTGCTGCCATTCGTTGAGTGGCAGATAATATTGGATCCCTTTGGTTATCTTCTCAAAAACCAACCGCTGGGCAGGATCCTGTATCCGGAACAGACGAGGAGTTGTTTTGCAATCCACTACAATATAGAGCCAGGCCCGGGAGCCTAACTGAGCTAACCGGTTCATTTCGTTCTCCGAGAACATCACCTCATCCGTATCGGCACGGCCTTTTACTTCGATGTAGCGTTTCATTTCGTAACAGTTCACACTTTTGATATCGTATCCCAGATTTTGTCTGGATACATCTTCCGGTTTCCGCTGTCGTTCCCGTTCGTACTCCATCGCTATGTGCATGGCTATGGCCTCGACTTCATTGTCCCGCTTCATTCCGTAATGCTGTTCATACTCTATCTGGTTAAGAGGGACCACATAGGCACAGCCTATTACAGTCGGTTCTTTGGGACTGATCTGCATGGTCCGTTCCATATCACGGATACGCTCTTCCCGTTTACGGATTAGTTCAGACCTACGCTCCATTTTATGCTGCAACTTTTCCTGTACTTTCAGATCGCTTAAAAAGGCTTTTCCCTACAACTCATTGATTTCAAGGTCCAGGTCCAAAAGGATTTGGCTGAAAGCTGTTTGTAAATACTCTTTGCGCTTGGAAATATCGGCTTCTATTTTGATTTGTGTCTCTTCATAAAGAGGATAAGTCACGTTCTTAAACGACCACTCAGTGACCTCCTGACTGTGGACTGTAGCCGGAGGCACGATTTGCTTGGCAAAGTTCAGCGGAGCGTGCAGATCCAGGAACTTAGCAGGAGATGTGCATCGAAAATTTCCGTCGGAAGTTTGATAAATAAAACTGAGCAGTTCATTGGATATGCTGTCTTCTCCTTTATTGGGACGGTTATCTATTATCTGGTTCTTGACAAAAAAAGCAAAATATTCTTCTGTATCTTCCGGAGAAATCAGGATCGTCCCTTTTATCATTTCCTCCCGGAACAGATCTCTTACACAGTCTATCAACGCATCGAACAGGGCATTGCCGGGATTGATATAATGTACTTTGCCCAATATGGAATTGGCATTCTGATAATCAAGAAATATCTGTTTGTCGAAACAAAAGAGTAGCTGGCTCAGATTTTCAGCCAATATATTATAAGTATCTTTTAGCTGTCTGGAGAGTATTTCAGGGATAATATCTATTCTGTAAATCCCTTTTTGTATCTCTGCGTATTTACCTTCGAGGTAGGAAAAAGCACGTTCAAAGAACAGACGGATATAGATAGGTTGCAAGCGTTTCTCATCCGAATCTTCTTTCAACAAACGGGCATCTTTATAATCCACTGTACTATGCGCAATCATGTTCTGTTGCTCCTCAATCTTAGTTTCAAATTCTTTCTGGAGAAGACTATTTTCCTGTAAAAGAAAAGAATCCAAAGCAGATCTCTTCCCGTCAAACACAGAAGATATGATCGCTTCGAGGCTCACATCTTTCAGAACATCCTGAATAACGTCGTACACGCGGTCATCTCACATGCTTTCACGAATAATATCGAGTTTATGAAGCAACTTGGAGAGCACTTGTCCTTCGCGGGTATTGTCGGCGACCATATTAAATACCAGCACATCTTCCTTTTGGCCGTACCGGTGGATGCGCCCCATGCGCTGTTCCAAACGATTGGGATTCCAGGGAATATCCCAATTGATAAGTAAGCGACAAAATTGCAGGTTAATACCTTCTCCGGCTGCATCTGTGGCGATCAGTATCTGGGTTTCAGGAGTCATGAACTGCCATTGAGCCTGACGACGGTCATCAACCGAGAGTCCTCCGTGAATAACGGCTACTTTATATCCATTGTTGGTCAGTCGTTCCTGTAAATAAATCAATGTATCCTTGTGTTCAGTAAATATGACTAATTTTCGCCAATCTATCACTCCCTGGCTTCTCAGAAGTTCTTTCAACTCTATATATTTCTTCTCTTCCTGGTTTTGATGGTAGAGTGTAGCAGCGATTTCATAGAGGCGTTTTACTTCCTGTGCCTCGTGTTGAATTTCCGCCAAACTTTTGGATGTAGTAAAGAGTTTAAACTTGCGTGGATCAGAAAGAATATTGTCCAAAGCATCTCTTTCCTCATCTTCGAGATCGTCGTATTGGTCGATATTATCTACATCTACAATTTCCAGCTTTTGACGTTGCTTCCAGATATTTGGATTTCTGCTGACCTCATCGACAATACCTTGCAGGGCCATCCAACGTTTATACAATGTATTCTTAATGGCAAATATAGAGCTGACAAGACGCCGCTGCATGACCGCCAAAGCCAATGATACATGAATGTTCTTTTCTTCTGTAGCTTCTTCCTTACGCTGCGACAGGTAGTTGGTAACCTGGTCATACAGGTGTTTTTCTTCGGGTGTTAGCTGATAAGAAATGGTTTTAGTGTATCTGTCTTTGTAAAGATTATTACCATTCCAGTCTTTCATATCTTCTTTCAAACGCCGGATAAAGAACTTGTTGAGTCCATCCTTTCTTAACTCTTTCACACGGTCTGAAGCAATATCTTCTGTTGCGAAAATGTCTTCATCAAGCAGTTGGAGTAGCTTTTTAAATGTATCTGTACGTCCCCGGTGAGGAGTAGCCGTAAGTAATAGCATGTGCTCACATTGCTGAGAAAGAGTATAGGCTGCTTCGTATCGTTTGGATTTGTAAGTCTTTTGCCCATATTCATAGGCAGAAAGTTTGTGGGCTTCGTCGAAGATCACCATATCCCAACTGGTATTGCTTACTACGGAAAGTACATCTTCCCGGCTTATAAAATCGATAGATGTTACGACTTTGCCGGCCGTACGAAAGATAGTGGGGTCGGCCGTAAACAAGCTTCTGTTTACCCATGTAAAAGGTATGTTGAATTTAATTCCCATCTCATCTTCCTGCCACTGCTTGGTAAGTCCGCCGGGAGTAACAATTAAGATTCATTCAATGATACCACGCATCAACAGCTCTTTCAGAAGAAGACCGGTCATAATCGTTTTACCGGCTCCTGTATCATCTGCCAGAAGAAACCGGATCTTGGGTTGAGGAAGCAGGTATTTATATACAGCTTCTACCTGATGCGGTAACGGGTCTACAATACTACAGTTTATAGCAAAAAGCGGATCAAACTGATAGGCAGAACGAATTCGTTCTGCTTCTGTAAATAAAACAAATTTCTCCGGATTGCCTTTGAAATTAAACTCACCGTCTGACGTCAGAACTTCCAGTGCCTTAAATTGCTCTTTGGAGACCACTTTGGTAGAGGTCTTGTTACTATTTATACCTGTGTACTTTAAAGAATACATTTTACC
>JAJPZL010000422.1 GCA_021204375.1 Bacteroides sp. | reverse complement strand
CAATATCTCTTTCACCCCCGTAATAAAGAGTTGTTTCCGGGCTCTGGTAAGGGCTACATTAAGCTTTCGGTCTACTTTTACTCCTTCCTGCAGCTTTATAGTAGAGAGAAGATCCAGCTGAAAACCATAATTTACTGAGACAGAGTAAATTATAATATCCCGCTCACTTCCCTGAAATCTTTCTACAGTATCAATCAACACATTACTTAGTAAAGAAATATTATACCTGGCTATCTCTTTACGGATCAAAGCAATCTGACTGCGGTAAGAGGTAATAATTCCTACTCTTTTTTCCGGGTCGAAGTTTTCGGGATCTCTCCGGTAAATAGCCCAAAGGATCTTCGCACACCATGCCGCTTCACACCGGTTCATCTTAACCATCTGCTCTTCTGGTTCGGGCTTTGAAGCAATAAAGGCCACCCTGCAATTTCCTAGTTCCGGAAAAACTCCATCCATAAAAGATCCCGGACCTTTTTTCTCCTGTTGATGAGGCAACCCAACCGGTAACAACCGGTTATCATAAAACATCTCATTACTATAACGACAGATCTCCGGGTGCATACGTCCTTGCCGACACAATAGATCAATAGCCTGACTTTTTTGACCTCCTCCCGTATGGAAACGATAAAAGCGCTCAAATAAAGAATCTTTCATATCGGTCATTCCAATTTCCCGTAATGTTCTCTCTTCAACGATAGAATGAATATCTTTTTGTACAACCACGGCAGGAAGTTGTTTATGATCTCCGATAAGAATAAACTTTTTCACAGCATCATTGCCCCCTCTGTCCCGGGCACATAAAACATTCAGTAACTGTGTTTCGAGTATTTGCGAAGCCTCATCCACAATCGCTACAGAGAAATTCTTCATTTTAAAAAGATCCGGTTTACCGGAAACCGCTGTTACAGTACCTATAATGATGTGGGAAGAGATCAACATAGAAGCCACCTCAGACCGCTTCGTACAATGTTGGAGACGGCTCTCCAGCAAATAAGAACGATAAGGAATGTCACAGGACAACTCATTTCCTATACGAATATAATCAACCGCCGGAGAGATCCCAGACAACATTCTGCAAATCTCATCTACAGCCCGGTTTGTATAAGCCATCAACAATATATGGGTATCCTCCTCTTGTAACAATAGCTCTACCATTCTTTTCAATGCCCGGGAAGTCTTGCCCGTACCCGGAGGCCCCATCAATAGAAAATAGTCTTCTGCCGCTACCGCTTTCCGGGCTACCCGCTCAAAATCATTATCAGCCTGTAAAGCCCACTGCCACTCCTGGGATTTAAAAGAAGGAGTTTTCTGGGCTAACAAAAGATCACGCCTTTTCTGAGTAGCTCCGGGAAACAGAGAAAGACCGGAAAACATTAACCGGAAAGAGCTGTCCATAAAATCGTGTTCCAGTGCATACCGGCTGTTTTCAGGCAATACCTGCCGGTTGTGCTGAGAATTACGCAACCGTACTATAATCTGCTCTGCCGCTATTCCTTCAATAGTGCCTTTAAAGATCATCCGGTTGGTCACATTATCAGTAGCAGAACTCCTTTCATAAAAGAGTACCGCATCTCCTGTCCGGAAGTTCGGAAAAATCTCTTCTTCATAGACAGGTATGGTAAAAATAACCCGGGGAGACCGATCCCGGTCAGCTTCGTTCCTTTCCAGGATCAGATCGTATAAGATCTCACCGGCCTCACATTTCTCTGCTAAAGAAGAGAGCCACAAAGCTGCATGTCCCGCCTTCCCCTGATAATCCGTATCCCCGGTTTTAGCTGCATACTGTTCCGTTACAATAAAGGTATAAAGGCGGAAGAAATAGTCTCTTTCCAGGGGAGTAAGCGAGGTAATCTGCCGGTGAAAATCTTCCACCGGTGGTTTAAGGTACCGTTCCCAGAACATTCCCTGCAGTCTCTTTTCATTCAGTCGTACCGGAATCATCTTCCTGAACAGAGAAGCCGTATAAGAAGTTTTATTATGAAGTTGAATAGCGTACTCACCGGCAACGATCCGGTTACGCAGATCCACTGCACGTCTTACCTGCGCCCAGGAAGAGCGGGCCGGATAGAGAAGCGGATAACGGGTATAAAGTAAATAAGGAGATACCTGGCGATGATCCTGCCCCATGGTATACTCCAGTACAGCCTGATACAATAACATCTGAACCCTATGATTTTCCCGGGGCTCTACTTTTCCACACAAAGCGTACTCGTCTGCTTTTCCCGATTTCATTTCAATAAAGGCAGTCAGTTCCCGCTGCATATAATCCAGACGTCCCAGTAGGCCGAGCGATTCACACAAATAAGAAGGCTCCAGTACAGCATCTTCGCGGTTTAACTGATACCCCTCTTCCGCAAATGTTTCCCGAACCACATCGCGTATATGCTCAAAATGTGTTTTACAATCCTGAAAGAACTGTATCTCTTTCTCTCTCTCTCTTAACTCCTCACAGGCAGCGATCTCAATCGGATATTTCTGGAACACCTTCTGCATGGAAGAGAAATAATCCACCTCCTCACCGGAATGGATCCACTCATCCAGAAAATGATTGGCAAAATTTCCCAGTAAAAGCGATGCAGAACCTCCCCTTGTCAGTAAACGGTTCAGGTGATAATTTGCCGGTAATGCTCCATACTCTTTAAAACACTCTGCTAGTGAACTGATATCCACCAGATAGTCCGGTTCCAGCACAATAAAATAAGGAGTATAGATTCCCTGAGCATCCACATATACATCCAATAAATTAAGCTGAGCATGTTTCCACAACAACCTGACGGTAGAAGTAAACTCTTCATTTACCTCAGCTATACTGTAACGCACTTTCAGCAGTTCTTCTGAGATATTCTCAACCGGACATACATACAGGAATTCCTCATCAGCATACTCAAAAAGCACACGCATCCGCTTCTGTTTTATACTCCCTGCAGGCTGAACCCTGTAAGTAGCATCCGCAACAGGAAGTCTCCGGTAAAGTGCATCCGGAACAGGAATCCCATACATCTTTTTAACAGCAAAAGAGATAGTTTTTACATCCCGGAGAAACTGATCTTCCTCTACCGGTTGTTCTCCGTTAAGTATTCTGTTGGAAGTAAGCCGAAAGGTATGTAACCTGTTGCGTTCTATACTATCCAACCCATAACGGGTAGCCAGATAGTTGATCCGGGCAGCCAGATCCGTCATTTGCAGACGTTCATTGCGCATCTCTTTGCGACAGATCTGCTCCAGCAGATCACGCAAAAGTCTGTACCTCTTTTCTACGGAAGACTCCGGGCGCCTTACCAGCGAATAAAGAAGATCATAATACTCACCCACTGCACTATCCATACCGCAAAAATAATGATTTCTCCCTATTCTTTTCCGGAAAAGAGAAGATAATATTTTTAGTTATACCTGATCAATACATTCTTCTGCTATTTTGTTATATTTGTATGCAACTTATTCCTATGATAAATAAACAGTTCTACCTCATTCTCTATATACTGACCCTTATCGGTTACGGATGTACAGCCAAAGGTAATTCTCCGGCACCGGAAAGTCAACAGGAAATTATATCCGACCGGGATACCCTTGACATCTCCCACCCTCCTGCCCTTTCTCCGACAGCTTTGCTGCTTGACTCATTGGGATATACTAACCTAGCCGATGCAGATAGTACTATCGTAGTACATCTGGTATATGCAACTCCTAATAACTTTATGGGAGAGGTATTGTACGAAGGCCTGACAGAAGCTTATCTGCTACCCGAAGCTGCTACAAAACTGGTAAAAGCTCATCAAAGATTAAAAGAGAAACATCCGGGCTACCGTTTCATTATCTACGATACTGCCCGCCCCATCGAAGTACAACGAAAAATTTGGAAACTTGCTGTTAGTCAGGGAAAACAGTATTATGTAGCCAATCCGGCCAAAGGCGGGCTTCACAACTACGGTGCAGCCGTAGATCTATCCATTGTAGATGAGCATGGAATTCCGTTACCCATGGGAAGCGATTTTGACTATTTCGGACCGGAATCCAATATTGATAAAGAAGAAGAGTTGGTCCGGGAAGGAAAGATCACCCGGGAAGAGCTTAATAACCGCAAACTTCTCAGGGAAGTGATGCAGAGTGCCGGTTTTACCACTGTACGAAGTGAATGGTGGCATTTTAACCATTGCAGCAGGGACGAAGCCCGGGCCAGGTATCCGCTGATAGAGTTCTCACTGCACCCTTAATCCCACAGGCTAAGCTGCCGGTTTTTCTCTTCCGGTTTTTTAGCCTCCCCTATCACTGTTTTACCTCCATACTTCCAGGAGTCTTCCCGCTCTTTCCGGACTACCTCCTCAAAAAAGTTAGTAGCGTAAAGTTCTTTTCCATAGTCTGTGATCCCTGAGAGAGGTTTTTCAGGAGCTCCAGAATGTTTTATCCTGAATTACCCAAACTAAAAAGCAACGATGAATTTGATAGTGAAAAACATCTGTTTTTTAACATGATACAATTTTATACCATAAAACGGACTATTTACGCCTATTGTATTCATGATTTTAATGCAGATTTGCAGCAGCATCCAAGGATAAAATTGAAATTTAAGCGCTTAACATATTTACTACGAGAATTTAAGAACACATCAAAATGTTAACTTAAAAAT
>JAJPZL010000312.1 GCA_021204375.1 Bacteroides sp. | reverse complement strand
TGGCTACACAGTACTCCCTTTCCTTATTAAAAATGTATGAAATGAAGACAGGTAACAAATTATTTCAATATATAACCCTACTTATCTGCCTGGGAGCATTTCCCATTTCTCTGACAGCACAAGAGTGGGAGCTCGTATGGGCAGATGAATTTACTATGGCGGGGCCACCCAACCCGGAGTACTGGAGCCACAAAGAAGGATTGGCACGGAACGAAGAACTGCAATGGTACCAGCCCGGTAATGCCTGGTGTGAGAACGGGTTACTGATCATCGAAGGCAGGAGAGAAAAACGGGAAAATCCCCTCTATAAACCCGGTAGTACAGGATGGCGCGAGAGCAGAGAATTCATAGAATACACCTCCTCTTCCCTGAATACAGCCGGAAAGCGGAAATTCCTCTACGGACGCTTTGAGATCAAAGCCCGTATCCCCACCCGGGGAGGAGCCTGGCCCGCTATCTGGACATTCAGCCGGGATATGGAGTGGCCCTCTAACGGAGAAATAGATATAATGGAGTACTACCGCATTCAGGGAGTGCCCCACATCCTGGCTAACGCCGCCTGGGGTACCGAACGCCCGTGGAATGCCCGGTGGAAAAGCAAAGCCATTCCCTTTACCCATTTTACAGACAAAGACCCCGAATGGACATCCAAATTCCATATCTGGCGGATGGACTGGGACGAAACTTCCATCAAGCTCTATTTAGACGACGAGCTACTCAATGAAATACCCCTGAGTGAAACCATTAATGGCTCCTTAGGCAATTTCAGGAACCCCTTTAAACAACCCCATTATATATTGCTCAATCTTGTCATAGGTGGAATAAATGGAGGAGAACCCGATACCACCGCCTTCCCGATGAGGTATGAGATCGACTATGTGCGGGTTTACCAGAAGAAAAAAGATACCATCCGTCCCGGAGAACTTTAGCCCGACCAGTACGGTAACCATATCAATGCACACGGTGGAGGTCTCCTTTACCACAAGGATAAATATTACTAGTTTGGCGAACACAAAGCTGAAGATACCAATGCAGCCCTGGTAGGAGTCACCTGTTACTCCTCTTCCGATCTATGTAACTGGAATTACGAAGGAGTCGCCCTCTCTGTATCCGACGATCCGGAAAGTCCCATCACCCGGGGAAGTACTATTGAGCGTCCTAAGGTTATTTACAACGAGAAGAGAGGTAAATATGTGATGTGGTTTCACCTTGAGTTAAAAGGACGGGGATACGAAGCCTCCCACGCAGCTATTGCCGTAAGCGATTCTGTGACCGGCCCTTACCAATTTATCCGTTCCGGCAGGGTCAATCCCGGTATTTATCCGGAGAACATGGATCAAAAAGACCGGAAAATCAACCTGAAAGCTTTTGCTAAAAAGAAAGGATGGTCTCCGGAGTGGAAGGAAGATATAACCCGGGGAGCGCTGGTAGTGCAACACCTGGAAGAGGGGCAAATGTCACGGGATATAACCCTCTTTGTCGACGATGACGGAAAGGCTTACCACATTTACTCCTCCGAAGAGAACCTGACCCTTCATATTGCAGAGCTCACGGACGACTACCAGGAATACTCCGGAAAATACATCCGCATCTTTCCCGGTGGTCACAACGAAGCCCCTGCTATCTTTAAAAAAGAGGGAACCTACTGGATGATCACCTCCGGCTGTACCGGCTGGCAACTCAATGCAGCCCGTATGTTCTCTGCTCCCTCTATCTGGGGTCCCTGGCAACAGCATCCCAACCCCTGTGTCGGAAAAGGAGCCGAACTCACCTTCGGCGGTCAAAGTACCTATATTCTTACTCACCCCCATAAAAAAGATAGCTATATTTTTGTGGCAGACAGGTGGCGTCCTGAGAATCCTATCGATGGACGTTATCTGTGGTTACCCATTCAGTTTACTGAACAGGGAACTCCCTTTATTGAGTGGATGGATGAGTGGAAGCCCTGATAGGGTATTAAGATCGGACAACATCTCCCGATGAACAAATGTGAACAAAATTCATTTAAACAAAAATGCCGGAAGAATATCTTCCGGCATTTTTATATAAAATAAATGGAACTCTTATTTGTTACGCATGTAATCTTCGTACTCTACCGAAGCCATAATAAAAGTACCGATAGCTTTTCCTTCGTTCTCTACAACGGTAATATCCTTTCCGCAGAGGTAGTAGTTAATCGTTCCCGTACGCGACTTATCTTTGGCCGGGCCCAGGCCGGCAGAAGCACACACCTGGATAATATCGGTTTTACCATTCTCGCCTTCCCGGATAAATGTATGGAGCAATCCCTGGTACGCTTTTTCGGCTACCGGCATATAAGTAGCTCTATCCAGCAGACCTAAACGGATCCCTTTCAGGTAAGCGTAGGTGAAGATCGAAGAGCAGGAAGCCTCCAGGTAGTTGGGAGCCGTACCCATATTGTACACCTCACCATCCACTTCGTCCCCTTTACCGTCCGCAGTCATTGTCGCATCATATTGGAGTAACTGGTACCAGACTCCCGAATCCGCATCCTGGTAACGTTTCAGGCCGGCAGCCACATCGTTCAGAATGGCCAATACCGCCGGATAATCCGCATGATCTTTCGGTATATATTCCAGTACATCCACTAAGGCAGCAAAATACCATCCCATGCCCCGTCCCCAGAACTCTTTACTACATCCCAGGAAAGGTTCTGTCTGGTTGGCCCAGAAGGAGTTCGGATCCGTAGGATCGGCCGACCATGCGTGGTAGTTCAGCTGTTTTTCCGGGTTATAGGTATAGTGGTGAATGATCTTGAATTGCGAAGCAATATCCGACCAGCTTTCAGTAAAATCCTCGCTTCCGGGCTCACCGAAATTATATTCCCATTCCGCATAGATGATAGAACCCATATAAAGCCCGTCCAACCACATCTGGTTCGGGTAGACCGCTTTGTGGTAAAAGCCACCTGTTCCGGGCAAGCCTTCCGGAATGCGGGATTGCTCGTATTTCAGTTTGTTACGGATCACCGTCGAAGCCGTTTTATACCGTTCTGCCTCTGCTGTATTCCCCTTTTTCATCTCTTCGTTGTAAAGAGCAAAATAGATCCTTCCGGCCGGCAGGTCATCAATGTTACTGGGGCGCAGAGCCGTTTCCCCCCGGGTATTGAGAATCGTAGCACCATCCTCTCCCGTACTGAAATCGGCAAACGCTTTTACCGCATCGTAATATTCGGTTTTTTCCGGATACATCATCCAGGCTTTCAGTACAGAGTTGGCTACCAGTCCGGATACATAGTCCCAGCCGGTACTGCCCAGTTTGTCCTGGTAGTGCCGGTTGCAATAGAAATCTCCTAAACCGTGAGATTCCACCATTTTTTGTGACCACGTTTCGGTCTCAGTCTGCGTAGGTGCACATGCCGACATAAACAAAGGAAGAGTCAGTAGTAAGTATTTTCTCATGATTGCAAATTAAATTTGTTTTTCCAGTTACAAAAGTAGATAAAAATATGAGAATTGAAAAGGCAGCTTTATGAGGAGAATGGGAAATTTTGGTAAAACAATTAGATTATCTGATCTTTTTTAATGGGAAACATATTTTAGCCCTGTTATCGAACTAATAAGGGTAACCATAAAAAAGAGTTTCCAGAAACTTGTCGGTTCTTTAAAAAAGAAAATACCAACTAAAACAGTTCCTACGGCTCCGATGCCAATCCATACGGCATAGGCAGTTCCGATAGGCAGACTTTGAGTTGCTTTGAAGAGAAGTCCCATACTGATAGTCATGGTGATCAGGAAACCTATAAACCATCCGTACATTTCACCGCCTGTTGTCTCTTTTACTTTTCCCAGACAGGTTGTAAATCCTACTTCAAAGAGACCTGCTATTATAAGATAAATCCAATTCATGATCTTTTTTAAAGCAAAGGTCAGGAATCAGATTCAATAAAAATTTTACAAATGATAAAAAACAAAGATTCTTTACCGGATCTCTGCCCGAATGCGGCTTAAACTTACCTGAGTAATACCCAGATAGGAGGCTATATACCCCAGTTGTACCCGTTGCAATAGCTCCGGACTCTCTTTGAGCAGATCTTTATAACGCTCCGTTGCTGTTTTAAACTGGCGGGTTATAAATCTTTTTTCGGCTTTGATTAGTTCCTGTTCGGCAAACCTTCTTCCCCAGTTGGCTATATAAATATCTTCGTTGTATAATTGCTGCAGATAGTGACTGTTAAGCTTATATACTATGCAGTCTTCCAGAAGTTCTATATCTTCGTATCCGGATTTACGAAGGATATAACTCTGCATGGAAATAAGCGGATTGCCTTCTTTGCCAAACCAGAAGGTCACTTCATTATCACCGGTTTCCGTGTAAGCACGCACAATCCCTTTTTTAATAAAATAGATATTCTGTTCTATCCTATGAGCTTTAAACAGAATATCTCCTTTGCGGTATATCTCTTCGAAGATCTCCGCTTTCAGCTTGTTCAATGAATTCTCCGGTAAAGGATATATTGTATGAATAATCCGGTCTATTTCCATGGTTCTGCTATCCATTACAGTTTTGGCAAAGGTAAGGATTTATCTTTCTCCACAATGAAAAACAGCTCCCTTTTGAGTACATAAAACCGTTTTATCCGTTGACTTAGTATACACGATTAAAAT
>JAJPZL010000376.1:4143-4629 GCA_021204375.1 Bacteroides sp. | reverse complement strand
CATTTACAATGTTCTATTATGAAAACGATCTTTACCCGGGGATTCGCTTCGCTCAGCCACCGGGCTATTGATCTGTCCCTTACAGGAACAAAACAAATAATAACCCTATTTACACGATAGGAAGTATTGATATATTGTAGAGAGAGCGGAAAATATTCAGGAAAATGAGAGATAAGACATTTTTCTATTCATACACTCTGACCTATACTATATAAAAACGGAATATCTCCGTTGCTTACGTGATCCGGAAAGTCATAAAACCAACCATCTTCACCTATAGACAAAAAAAAGGAGTCACGCCTGACTCCAACCTTGTTAACCTTAAATCTAATACTATGAAAAACACAGTACAAAGATAAGGAGGATTTTCAGAATTGCAATGATTTCAACTAAAAAAATCTGTTTTATAACACTGTTTAACAGTTGGATAGCACAATTATAAAATTATGCAAATAAATATTTTACGATTCATGATAAATGTTAAAA
>JAJPZL010000376.1:0-4133 GCA_021204375.1 Bacteroides sp. | reverse complement strand
GTTAAAAAGAGATGTGAGTAGTAAGGGTTTGTTCACCGGGAAAATATCTCCCGATGAACAAAAACATATAAAAAAAGAGGGATCATCCCTACAGACAATCCCTCAACTTTTATAGGAAAAAGAACGATTTACTCTTCATCATCCATCAGAATATCCAGGATCTGGCAGGCAGCTTTGGCTACGGAGGTACCCGGGCCAAAGATAGCGGCTACACCCGCCTGGTAAAGGAAGTCGTAATCCTGCGCAGGAATTACTCCTCCGGCGATCACTACAATGTCTTCACGGCCCAGTTTCTTCAGTTCCTCACTGATCTGCGGAACGAGTGTTTTATGTCCGGCAGCCAGGGAAGATACCCCTACTACGTGCACATCGTTCTCTACGGCATCACGGGCAGCTTCCGCAGGGGTCTGGAAGAGCGGACCAATATCTACGTCGAACCCACAGTCGGCATAGCCGGTGGCTACTACTTTAGCTCCGCGGTCATGGCCATCCTGGCCTATTTTAGCGATCATGATACGGGGCTGACGGCCTTCCCTCTTCGCAAACTCTTCGGCCAGCTGACAGGCACAGTTGAAATCTGAATCGTTTTTACTTTCTGCTGAATACACGCCTGATATGGTTCTGATTACTGCTTTATAACGTCCTACTATAGTTTCACATGCATCGGAGATCTCTCCCAGGGTTGCTCTGACACGGGCAGCTTCTACGGCGAGTTCAAGCAGGTTACCCTGACCTGTTTCCACACAGCGGGTAAGTGCTTCCAAAGCGACTTTAACTTTAGCTTCATCACGTCCTTTTTTCAGTTCTGTAAGACGCTGGATCTGCTCTTCGCGTACGGCTGTGTTATCAATTTCGAGGATATCAATGGGAGCCTCTTTTTCAAGACGGTATTTGTTCACCCCTACAATGGTCTGTGTACCGGCATCAATACGGGCCTGCGTACGGGCCGCGGCTTCTTCGATACGAAGTTTTGGGATACCGGTCTCAATGGCTTTAGCCATACCACCCAGGTTCTCTACCTCCTGGATAAGTTCCCAGGCTTTGTAGGCAAGTTCATGGGTAAGGGCTTCTACATAGTAAGATCCTCCCCAGGGATCCACATTCTTACATACGTAGGTCTCTTCCTGGATATAGATCTGTGTATTGCGGGCAATACGGGCAGAGAAGTCTGTAGGAAGGGCAATGGCTTCGTCCAGGGCATTGGTATGGAGCGACTGGGTATGTCCCAATGCGGCAGCCATCGCTTCGATACAGGTACGGCCTACGTTGTTGAAGGGGTCCTGCTCGGTAAGCGACCATCCGGATGTCTGGGAGTGGGTACGCAGGGCGAGTGATTTGGGATTCTTCGGGTTGAATTGTTTCACGATCTTGGCCCAGAGCATACGGGCGGCACGCATCTTGGCGATCTCCATAAAGTGGTTCATACCGATAGCCCAGAAGAAGGAGAGACGGGGAGCAAAAGCGTCGATGTCGATACCCGCTGCCACACCGGCACGCAGGTATTCGAGTCCGTCTGCCAGGGTATAGGCCAGCTCAATATCAGCGGTGGCACCTGCCTCCTGCATGTGGTAGCCGGAGATGGAAATGGAGTTGAACTTCGGCATCTTCTGTGAAGTATACTCGAAGATATCCGAAATGATCTTCATGGAGAATGCGGGCGGATAGATATAGGTATTACGCACCATAAACTCTTTGAGGATATCGTTCTGGATGGTCCCGGCCATCTCTTCGAGTTTAGCACCCTGTTCCAGTCCGGCATTGATATAGAAGGCAAGTACCGGAAGTACGGCACCGTTCATGGTCATGGAAACGGACATCTTATTGAGGGGAATACCGTCAAAAAGGGTCTTCATATTCTCTAAGGAACAGATGGATACCCCGGCTTTTCCTACGTCGCCCACCACTCGTTCGTGGTCGGGGTCGTATCCGCGGTGGGTAGCCAGGTCAAAGGCTACGGATAATCCTTTCTGGCCGGAAGCGAGGTTTCTGCGGTAGAAGGCGTTGGACTCTTCAGCAGTGGAGAATCCGGCATACTGACGGATGGTCCAGGGACGAAGGGTGTACATCACTGAATAAGGGCCACGCAAATAGGGAGGAAGACCGGCGACATAGTTCAGGTGTTCCATTCCTTCGAGGTCCTCTTTAGTATAGACGGGTTTTACCTGAATATGTTCCGGAGTCTCCCAGTCGGCGGTAATACCGTTCTCTTTCTGCCACTCGCATCCGTTCACCGGGCGGATGGCATCGTATATATTTATATCTTTAAAATTGGGTCTCATGTTGTTTTCCGAATTTACATTTTACTTCAATAATAGGGCATTGTAGGCTTTGAGTGTCTCCAGCATATTGGAGCGGACATTGATAAAGTGCTCAATACCGGCTGCTTTGAGCTCATCTGCGCAGTCAGAGGTACCAGCTACAATAAAGAGGGCACGGCCATTCACTGCCTGGTAAGCCGGAACAGCATATTCCGCATATTCGTCATCGCTTGAACAGAGTACCACAATGTCGGCTCCGGCTGCCATCGCTGCCTCCACACCGGCCTCTACGGTCTCAAACCCTAAGTTATCTACCACTTCATAACCGGCACAAGCCAGGAAGTTACAGGCGAACTGGGCACGGGCCTGGCGCATAGCGAGGTTACCGATGGTAAGCATAAAGGCTTTGGGACGTTTGCCGGAGGCTTCGGTCTGCAGGCGGAGTGTTTCAAACTCACTGGCAGCCCGGTCGAAGGTAAGAGTAGGAATGGCAGAAGAGGTTTCGCCTTTACAACAAGAGGCTGCACCCATCGGTCTCTTATCGCCGGCAGTTTCGGTAAAGTTGGGATACTGGTTGGTTCCCAGCAGGATCTCCCTGCGCTGAGCAACGGCCGTATGACGGGCTTTACCGCTATTATTGATATCTTCCTGTACTTTACCTGCTTTGACAGCGGCATAGAATCCACCCTGTTCTTCTACAGAGAGGAAGATCTTCCACGCTTGCTCTGCAATAGAGGCAGTCAGGTTCTCAATGTAATAAGAGCCGGCAGCCGGGTCAACCACTTTATCGAGGTGTGACTCTTCTTTCAGCAGCAATTGCTGGTTGCGGGCGAGTCTTTCGGAGAAGTCGTCCGGAGTCTGGTAGGTTTTATCAAACGGAGTAACGGTCATGGAGTTCACTCCACCGATAGCGGCACTCATGGCTTCCGTCTGTGTACGAAGCAGGTTTACGTGTGCATCGAACAGCGTCAGGTTGAAGGAAGAGGTTTCGGCATGGATATGCATTTTGGCGGGACAATCGCCTGTATCTTCGGTAGAGCAGCTCTCTCCTTTGCCGTAGGCAGCTACAATGTTAGCCCATAACAGGCGGGCCGCTCTGAATTTGGCAATTTCGAGGAAGTAGTTAGCACTGATACCGAAATTAAAACGGATCTTGCGGGCAGCAGTGGCTCCGCATACACCAGCTTCGATCAGTTGGGAAAGATACTCATTTCCCCAGGCCAGTGCGTAACCAAGTTCCTGCGAGATATAAGCTCCGGCATTGTTCAGAATAAGAGCGTTTACATTGATCACGCGGTAACCGGGAAGTTCCGCAGTAGCTTCAATGAGTTGTTTGCCTGTTTCGGCCAGGCTTCCTTTTTCTTTACCCCGGCGGAGCATCTTGTCCAGGTAGTCGTAGTTAATAGAACCTTTTAGCCGGCTCAGGTCGTATCCCTTCTTTTTAAAGTAGTCAACCAGCAGGCCGGCCAGGCGTACGACGTGGCCCTGGCAAGTGGAGAAGTTAAGCTCTACATACTGGGCATCGATCCCTTCGAGCAGGGTCTCCAGATAGGCTTCATCCAGGCTGTCGGGACAGAGAGAGAAGCCCAGGGAGTCGACACCCTTTATCAGGATATCCAGGACTTTGGCGTTGGCTTCTTTCGGGTCGTTCACCATAATATCCTGGCGTACTAACCATGTGTTGTCTTTTTTGGTACCTCTGAGGTAAGGAAATTCACCGGGCAGGGCATCGGTAGATTTGAGTCCCTGGAGGTCTTCCATCCGGTAGAAAGGTTTAACTTTGAATCCTTCGTTTGTTCTCCAAACGAGTTTCTTCTCGAAATCAGCGCCTTTGAGGTCGGCTGTTACTTTCTCCATCCACTGCTCGGTGGATAC
>JAJPZL010000461.1 GCA_021204375.1 Bacteroides sp. | reverse complement strand
AAGTTAAGCCTGGTTACGCCGATGGTACTGCGAAAGTGGGAGAGTAGGTAGTTGCCGTTTTATTCCAAAAGTCCGTTAATCTGAATGATTGGCGGACTTTTTTTTGTTTATTAGATTGTTGTAGAGACGCATACTTGCGTCTCCTCCGCGTCTATTATGTATCTTCTCACTCTTCAACGGGACGCAGATAGGAAGACGCAAATATGCGTCTCTACATGCAGAAATAAAACGTCTGCTCACCGCGAGAACATCTTCCGATGAACAAAAGAAAATGGGGTGGTTTCTATTGTCTCAATGCTTCTACTTCTTCCGTAGTGAGCGGGATCTTCTTTCCTAACCGACGGGCACCGGTCTCCGTGATCAGATAATCCTCTTCATTCCGTATACCCCCAAAACCTTTGTAGGTTTCTACTTTGTTGTAATGGATAAACTTAGTGAATTTTTGATGGCTTTTCCACAGTTCTATCAATTCGGGAATAAAGTAGATCCCGGGTTCTACGGTCAGTACAAAACCGGGCTCCAGAGGGCGGGCCAGACGGACGGATTTACGGCCGAATTGGGTACTTTTGGGTAGACCGTTGTATCCTACCCATAATTCTCCTAAGTTTTCCATATCGTGTACATCCAGTCCCATCATGTAACCCAATCCATGGGGCATAAAGAGGGCGTGTGCTCCTGCCCGGATGGCTTCGTCGGCATCTCCCCGGGTGAATCCCAGCTCTTTAAGACCGTTAAAAATGACTTTGCATACGGAATCGTATATTTCCATATAGGGAATGCCGGGTTTCAGGGCGTTGACCGCAGTAAGATGGGAGGCTACCTGGATGTCGTATATCTCTTTCTGAAGGGTCGTGAATTTCTTTCCTACCGGTATGGTGGAAGACATATCGCCGGCGTAGCCCATTTCTGTTTCGGCTCCTGCATCGATCAGGAAAAGTTCTCCTTCCCGGATGGTATTTCCGTGGTAATGGTTATGCAAAGTTTGTCCGTTAATGGTAGCGATGATGGGAAAAGAGAGGGAACAGCCGGCAGCTGTGGCTACGGATTGGAGTAGGGATACGACTTCGTACTCTTTCATACCCGGACGTATATACTTCATGGCTGCTATATGCATATCGGCTGTTACATCACAGGCTTTTTCTATTTCTACGATCTCTTCCGGGGTTTTGTAGTTCCGTTGGTTGATGACACTGCGTATAAAGTTGACAGATCCGCGCTGGTCGTTGGGAAATAGGCCCAGGAGTTCTATATATTTTAACCGGTATTCGGCCCGGTAAGGGGGAAGATAGTGGATCCGTTGTCCTTTATGGGCTGCTTTTTCCAGGTAGGAGTTCAGTTTCCTGGAGGGAAGGATGGTTTCTACTCCTACCTGGTGACTTTTTTCGCTAAGGGTAGGCTGGGTACCCATCCACACGATGTGATCGATGGAGAGTTCATCGCCAAAGATGATCTCTTTGTCTTCTTCAATATCGATAACATCTGCCAGGCCTGGATAAGATAGGTCGAAGTAGTAAAGGAAGGTGGAATCCTGCCGATACGGATAGGTGTTGTCTTCGTAATTGATACCGCATTCGTCATTTCCGAGAAATAGAAGTATTCCGGAGCCTATTTGTTTTTTCAAAACTTCCCGACGGGCTCTGTAAGTCTCTTTTTAGAACATAAGGTTATCTGTTTAAAGTTAATAGTTGAACAAAGATAGGAAAGTTGAAGAGAAATAGGGAAGGGCTGGCCGTTAAAGAAGGTAAAGAAAAGGGGGATAAAATATCCCGGAACTTCTATCGGATAGAGGGTTCCGGGATATTTGGTTTAATTGAAGCAGGAGACGGGTCTACCGGTTTATGGTTTCCAGAAAATCTACTTCTACAATACGGAGTTCATTTCCTGTGTTACCACCGTCCTTAGCTTTATAGAGATCCAGTTCTTCCGGGATTTTCAGTTCTACGATCTGTCCGAAAGTCTCTTCTTCTGTCGTGCTTCCTTTTAAACGGATGGTTATGGTGTCGGTCCGGACCTGTTTAACATCCAGATGGAGATACCCCAGGCTCTTTTCTGTCTCTCCACTCCAGATCAGTTCTTTGCCTGCGTAGATTTCCAGGGGATAACTTCTCATTCTCTAACCGGTTAATTTGATGCAGATATCGTCGATCTCGGCTGTCCGGTCCAGGGTATAGGTAATCCAGGCGGTATGAGCCCGTCCGTCGTTCCTCCATTCACTTAGTTCATTGTCGTCATAGCTGTTCACAGCCATCTCCTGGTTGGTTCCGGCTATGGCAGAGCGAATGGGTACGGTGACCTTGGTATCGGTATAAGAGGGTGTTGCCGGTGTTCTTCCTCTTTCAAGCAACCATCTCAACCGGCTGGCAGGGATATAGGTGGAAAGTCCTTCTTTTACTTCTACCGGTTTGGAACTAAAGGTAAGGAGGGCGGGTTTCAGTCCGGCTGCTGTGGCTCGTACAGTGATCTGACCGGCGTTCCGGGTAGAGCGTATCAGAGCCCGGTTGATACCGCATTCAACGGGAAGGTCGGTCGATAAAATATAGTTATCCGGTCCCTGGGCAATTCCTCCCCTCCGTTCAGCGGGACCTTCCAGCGAGAAATAGATCATCTCATTGGCCAGCGGGTGGTGGATCCCGTTTACATCGGTCACTTCTACCTCTACTAACACCATATCGGCTCCGTCGGCATGGAGTCCGTCAGGGCCTTGTATTAGGCTTAAGCGGATTTGTTTGGGTTCTCCGGCGGTAAGGATCTTATCCCGGCTTACTTCCATCCTTTTTTCGTTGTAGCTTATTGCTTCTATGACTCCGCTCTCCCAGGCAATATCTTCGAACGTATAGAGGAAACGGTAAGATTGTTTGCCGAATCCCTGGGATCTGCCGTTGATCCGTAATTCTACCCGGTCTCCGTTTGAAATCACCCGCACGGGTTTAAGGGTGCCGGGTTCATAGTTCCAGTGACCGATGATGTGGGTACGGGGATTTTCGGTATCTACCCATCCGTCACACATGACCTGATGGGCGTAATAAGAGTCTTTGGGGATACGCATGGCATCGGTTACACCGCTGCGGCGGTAATTCTCTTCTCCCCGGTAGTGGGTGTTGGTATCGGAGAAGATAATTTTGACTCCTCCGGAACTAACCCGGTCACCGGTGCCCGGACGCTCTCTCCAGTAATCGCACCAGCGCCGGATGTGTTCCATCGCGAGTTGGTCCTGGTTACGGTTGTAGTCGCCGGCATCCTGTCCCCGGTAGAGCGGGCCTGCTCCCTCTTTATGGTAAGGGTAACTGTATTCATCCCAGTACTTGCGTAATCCTTCATCTCTGGAGTATTCCATAGCCCACATGGGGTGGTAACCGCTTTTATTGATATAGAGCATCTCTCCTCCGTATTCGGCTACACGGATATCAAGCATTTCACGGGATCCGATGGCTCTTCCGCCGTATGGGTCGTATTGGTCACGGATGGCTTTCATCTCCAACATGTGTTCTTCACTGATGGATTCGTTGCCGCATTCATAAAAGAGTATACTGGGGTTGTTACGGTTATAGATAATCGCATCCCACATCAGCTCCAGGCGTTGGGTTCATTGTCTGCCCTGTACATCTTTTTCCGCATCTCCTGCCGGCATAGCCTGTATAAGGCCTACCCGGTCGCACGATTCTATATCCTGTTTCCAGGGAGTAACGTGCATCCATTGTACCAGGTTGGCATTCCCTTTTACTATCAGGTCGTTGGAGAAGTCGCTGAGCCAGGCGGGAACGGACATTCCTACACCCGGCCATTCATTACTGGTACGCTGGGCAAATCCTTTCATCTGGATAACGCGGTCGTTGAGCTAGATCTTTCCGTCGGCAAAACGGGTTTTGCGGAATCCGGTTGTAGTGGTTACTTCGTCGATCACCTCTCCGTTCATTTTCAGGATGGTTTTTACGTGGTAGAGGTAGCCATATCCCCAACTCCAGAAGTTAAGACCTTCCAGTTTCCCGGAGGCTTTTAGGGTGCAGGTCTCTCCGGCAGGAATAGTGATCGTTTCAGTTGCTTTGAAGGCATACGAGGAGTTTCCTGTTTGTGGAGTTATCTCTACTTCATATTCTACCTGCCGGGGGATATCGTATTCGTTCTTTACTTCCGACTCGGCATGGATAATGGCACTCCCGCTTTTAACACGGATATCTTCTGCATAGATATATACTCCTGTGGTTCCCAGGTTGCTGTAAAGTGGCAGGGTTTGGTAAAGTTTATCTGTAACGTGTAGCCATACGTTTTTGGGAATACCTACGTAGTTTGCGTTAAAGTTTTTATTATTCCACTGAAACCGGGTTCCGGTAGAGCGTTCTTCATAACTCCAGCTATTATCGATTCTGAGTGCTACCACATTTTCTTTGCCGGGTTCCAGGTAGGGGGTGAGGTCGTAGCCCACTGCCATGACGCCGTTCTCATGCAATCCCAGGTGTTTACCGTTGATGTAAAAATCGGCTGCCTGCCGCACTCCTTCGAATTCGATAAATACTTTTTTGTTCCGGCTTTCGGCGGGTAGTCTGAATCTCTTCCGGTACCATACCACCGTATCGGTAAGCTGATCGATGCTGAGTTTAAAAGCTTCGTCTTCGTTAAAGGCTCGGGGAAGAGTAACTT
>JAJPZL010000053.1 GCA_021204375.1 Bacteroides sp. | reverse complement strand
ATATTTTTGCAAACAGAATTAACACTGAATTGAGATATAATACGTTAAAAACACGTTATATGAAAAAGGGATTCTTACTATTACTATTTACGATTTTTATTTTAAGTGGAAACATCACTACTGCCCAGGAGTTACCCAAACGGGACGAAGTACTGAAAACCATGATCTCCGTAAATGACTATTTTATGAAGAAACATGCAGACTATACTACTCCCTCTTTCTATGGCCGGATCCGTCCTAGCAACATCTGGACACGGGGTGTTTATTACGAAGGACTATTATCCCTTTACAGCATATATCCACGGGAAGATTATTATAAATATACATGGGACTGGGCCTCTTTCCACAAATGGGGCATGAGGAACGGGAACACTACCCGCAACGCCGATGACCACTGCTGTGGCCAGGCTTATATAGACATGTACCGCATCTGCCCGGAATCTCCCGAAATGATCCGTAATATAAAAGCCTCGATAGATATGGTAGTAAATACTCCCCAGGTAGACGACTGGTGGTGGATTGATGCCATTCAGATGGCTATGCCTATTTTTGCCAAATTAGGAGTTATGTTCGACGATCAGAAATATTACGATAAAATGTGGGACATGTATGAGTATACCCGTAACCAATATGCAGGGGGTCTTTATAACGCCAAAGAGGGCTTGTGGTGGAGAGACCACGACTTTGTTCCTCCCTACAAAGAGCCGAATGGAAAGAATTGCTATTGGTCCAGAGGCAACGGCTGGGTATATGGCGCACTGGTACGGGTGATGGATGAAATTCCGGAAACCGAAAAGCATTATAAAGATTACCTGAACGATTTTCTCGCTATGAGTAAAGCACTGAAGGATTGCCAGCGCGAAGATGGTTTCTGGGATGTAAGTCTCCATGATTCTACAAATTTCGGTGGAAAAGAGACAACCGGTACCTCCTTATTCGTTTATGGAATGGCCTGGGGAGTAAGAAAAGGGATCCTGGATCCCAAAGAATACCTACCCGTTCTTACCAAAGCCTGGGAAGCCATGGTACAGGATGCCGTACACCCGAACGGGTTCCTGGGATTTGTACAGGGAACCGGTAAAGAGCCCAAAGACGGACAACCCGTCACTTACACCAGTGTTCCCGACTTTGAAGATTATGGTGTAGGATGTTTCCTGCTTGCCGGAACTGAAGTGTACAAGTTAAAATAAACAGATTATTCATAGATTAAATATTAAGGTTAGAGTTAGGTTAGATTTTATCAAAACGGAGAGGAGTGACCGCGAGGCTACTCCTCTTCTCTTATTATATTAAATTCCTCTTACATACTTTCCCAACTGAGAAATTAATTTTAATTTTGCGGGCTGAAGGTGATTCATTTAACCCATTACGTATGCTTACAGATCTATTGCAATCTTCCTATTTCGCACTCTTCCTTATTGTTGCTTTAGGATTTATCCTGGGACGCATTAACTTTAAAAGTATATCCTTAGATGTATCTGCCGTTATATTTATTGCCATGCTTTTCGGACATTTCGGGGTAATCATTCCTAAGGAGCTGGGAAATTTCGGTCTGGTCCTCTTTATTTTCACGATCGGTATCCAGGCCGGTCCCGGATTTTTCGACTCATTTCGCAGCAAAGGAAAAGTTCTGTTGCTTATTACCTTCCTGATCATAGGCTCGGCCTGCCTGACGGCCTTAGGCCTCAAATTTTGGTTCAATATTGATACGCCCAGTATAGTAGGGCTCGTAGCCGGAGCTCTGACCAGTACACCCGGGCTTGCAGTAGCCATCGACAGTACCAACTCTCCTATGGCTTCCATAGCGTACGGTATTGCCTATCCGTTTGGTGTGATCGGGGTCATCCTTTTTGTAAAGCTGCTTCCTAAAATATTACGGGTCGACCTGAAAAAAGAGGCGCAGAGATTGGAAGCCGAACGAATAGGAAAGTTCCCGACCCTCAGTACAGAGAATTTCCGCATTACCAATAAAAATGTATTTGGAATGACACTTGCACAACTCAATGTGCGTAATATGACCGGTGGAGTTATATCCCGTGTAAAGCACAACGGAGAGGTGGTGATCCCCAATGCACAAACCCAGTTACAGGAAAATGATGTGGTAAAAGCTGTGGGAAGTGAAAGTTCACTCAAACAGATCTCCGTATTACTGGGAGAAGAGACCCAGGAGGATATTCCTTTGAACACGACCCAGGTGATCGAATCTCTACTGGTAACCAACAAAAAGGCCGTAAACCAGACCTTAGGTTACCTGAACCTGCAGGCCAATTTCGGTTGTACGGTGACCCGTGTCAGACGAAGCGGGATCGATATTGCTCCCGACCCGGGGTTAGCCCTGAAATTCGGGGATAAACTGGTAGTAGTAGGCGAAGAAGAGGGCGTAAAAGCCATTGGAAAATATTTCGGGAACGATGAACGGAAACTATCCGATACCGATTTTTTCCCCATTGCTATGGGTATTGTGCTGGGAGTACTCTTCGGTAAAATAAATATCTCCTTTTCAGACTCTTTCTCTTTCTCTCCCGGACTTACGGGAGGGATCCTGATCGTAGCCCTTATACTAAGTGCTATCGGTAAAACAGGATCGATCATGTGGTCTATGTCCGGTTCCGCCAATCAGCTGCTCCGTCAGTTAGGGCTCCTTTTGTTTCTGGCAGAAGTAGGAACCTCGGCCGGCAGAACCCTGGTAGCAACTTTTCAGGAAAGCAGACTACTCTTGTTTGGGGTAGGTTCGGCTATTACTATTATTCCTATGGTGATAGCTGTACTGGTTGGATATTTTGTCTTTAAGATCAGTATACTGGATCTGTTAGGAACCATTACCGGTGGTATGACGAGTACCCCGGGACTGGCGGCAGCTGACTCCATGACAGGCAGTAATATACCCAGTGTAGCGTATGCTACGGTATATCCGGTAGCCATGGTGTTCCTGATCGTATTTATTCAGATGATCGCCACGCTATTATAATACACCGATCAGATCCATAAAAAAGCTTTTTACTCCTGTAAGTTGTAAAGTTACTACATTATTAACGCACTTCTTGTAAAAGACTGTTTTCCAACCAGCTAAGTGCGTTAACAGAAGATCGTGCAATTAACGCACCTACTCTGTTAACGCAGTAAAAACTCTGTTTCCGGTTGGCGGGGAAACACTTTTTCTTTTTATTAGTTGCTGATCTACAAACAGTAAGCTTCCATTTATATAAATTGTCTTGTCCTACCCTAGGTTTACAGTATGTTTCACAAATAAACTTATTGTAAGATGGAAAAAAGTTATCATTGAAGTACAGTGAAGACTTCAAACTTCGTTTAGTTATTGAGTATTATAGTAGTGGTGTGTCAAGAGGTTTTATCCAGCGTAAGTATGGTTTATCTTCTAAAACCCTTTTTGGCAGTTGGCTTTTGCGTTATCCTTTTGAAGAGATTCTCTTATCTTTGCCCCCGGATGAGCAAGCATTCATTATGAAAAAGAAAGAATCAGATTCTTCTTCCTCTTTGAGCCGGCAGGAAGAACTTGAAGCTCGCGTAAAAGAATTAGAGAAGGCCTTAGCCTATGCCAATCTTCGTGCCCACGCTCTGGATCGTATGATCGATATTGCGGAAGAGCAAGAGGGTATTCGTATCAGAAAAAAGCCTGGTACCAAACAGTAATGCACCTGCGCAAGGAGTCTAAAGCCTCGCTTTATACTCTTTGCGGACTGTTTGGTAAAAGTAGGCAAGCCTACTACCAGTACAAACCCACTTCTTTTAGCGGCAGTGAGCTTGAGAGTTTGCTTCTTAGCACGATTCTTACCTATCGCTCCCAGGCTCCCCGTATAGGAGCTTTTAAGTTATATCTGATCTGCTGCTCTATCTTTGGGCGTGAGCATCTAATGGGCCGTGATGCCTTCTTTGGCTTTTTACGGCGCAAAGGGCTGATGCTTAAACCCAGTAAAGGTAAACGTACCACTTATTCCAATCACATGTTCCGTATACACAAGAATCTCATCATAGGCTTCACCCTCCAGGCCGCCGGCCAACTCTGGGTATGTGATATCACCTATATCCGCACCCAGCAGGGATTTTGCTATCTCCATTTAGTAAGTGATGGGTATTCCCATAAAATCATTGGATGGAAGCTGACCCCAAGTCTTGAAGTCTCTCATACCCTTGAAGCCTTGCAAATGGCTATAGATGAAGCAAAAGGAGTAGATTTAACCGGCCTTATTCATCACTCGGACAGAGGCATCCAATATTGCTGTCCAAAGTATGTGAGTAAACTAAAGGAGCATAAGATACAAATAAGTATGACCCAGGATTCCAACCCTACCGATAATGCCATAGCAGAGCGTATTAATGGGATTCTTAAACAGGAGTGGCTCTATCATATGCCACTACTCCGGAACACGGAACAGGCCAGGAGGCACCTTAGAGAGATCATTGAGTTTTATAACCACAAGCGCCCTCACCTAAGTAATGATAGGATGACTCCCCAGAGGGCACACTCGGAGCATGGAGGCCTGAGGAAAACCTGGAAAAAGCAAAATATACCCAAAGCCCTGTAAGAAGAAACAGCAAAAACAGCTACCTTTGGAAAAACAATCCTTTTTGCCCTTGGGCTACTCCTAGGGCAAAAAGGAAACAGGAAGAAAAAAAATTAATA
>JAJPZL010000438.1 GCA_021204375.1 Bacteroides sp. | reverse complement strand
ATCGTGGCTTTTCAGTTTGTAAAAGCTCAGGATATATTTACAAGTGATGTACAGATGTTACCGGAAAAAGGCCGTAGTTTTCTTTCTGAACATTTTCCGGCTGTCAAAGTCTCTCATCTCAAAAAAGAGAATGAGATCAAAGATATATTGGATAAAAAGAAGTATGAGGTTACCCTGACAGATGGTACTAAAATTGAATTCGATAAGGACGGCGACTGGATGGAGATCGAATCTCACGGAAAAGAAGTTCCTGCTTCGGTAGTGCCTGATAGAATTCGTACGTACCTTAGCACTCACATGTCCGGACAGCCTGTTACTCAGATAGAAAAAAGCGCCAGGGATATAAAATTGAGTTAGCTAATGATATTGAACTCACTTTTGACGGACAGGGTAACCTGAAAAAGATGGACGACTAATTTAACATACCCTGTATAAAGGTATGAAATGGACTAAACACAAACTTATTTATCTATTCTTTTGTATAGCCGGCCTCTTTGTCTTTGCGGCCTGTAGTAAGGACGACGATGATAATAGTCCGTATGCAGAAGACAGATTTGCCAGAGCTCTCTACTATAAGTATCCCAATGCTGCTCATGTAGAGTAGAAGAAAAGATCTACTTACCAGGTAGCAGATTGCCTGGTGAACGGTTATAAAAAAGAGGTCTGGTTTGATGTCTCTACACATTGGGTAATGACCGTTACGCAAATAGACCCTACGGAACTTCCCAATGCGGTTGTAAAAGCTATTGCTGAAGGAGAGTTTTCTTCCTGGCACATAGGAGAGGTGGATTTACTAGAGTTCTCCGGCAGGGAGCGGGTCTATGTCTTAAGAATGAGATCGGGTAGCACCGACCTGCATCTCTATTACGGTCCGCAGGGAGAACTTTTTAAGATAACAAATGATACGACTGATGATTACTGGCCGGGTATGACTATCTGATAAAGGTTGTATGTAATAGAAAGGTGTGGAAGATCTAAAACTTTCATACCTTTTTGTTATGTAATCCGGAATCTTATAACTTTGTACCTTTATTGTCCCGGAAAATGAATAAAGAGATCCTGCGCCTGGCTATTCCTACTATTATCACCAATATAACTGTTCCCCTGCTGGGATTGGTAGATACCTCTATTGTGGGACATCTTGACTCTTCGCTCTACATCGGAGCTATTGCCATTGCTACCATGATCTTTAACTTTATCTATTGGAATTTCTCTTTTCTGAGGATGGGTACCAGCGGATTTACCGCACAGGCATTTGGTGCAGGTGATCTACAGGAGTGTGTAAAAGTATTGATACGTTCTCTGGGAGTCGCATTCGGAGTTGGCGGGTCACTTGTTTTATTACAAGCCTTTATCCCGAGAATTGCTTTCCGGTTGGTAGATGCTTCCGCAGAGACAGCCGTCTATGTAAAAGAGTGTTTCAGTATATATATCTGGGCTGCCCCTGCCGTCCTGGGAATGTATGCTTTCTCCGGTTGATTCATCGGTATGCAGGATGCCCGTACACCTATGTATATCTCTATCGGGACTAATGTAGTTAATATTGCCTTAAGCCTCTTTTTTGTCTATGGGCTGGGTATGCAGCTCAAGGGCGTGGCATTGGGGTCAGCACTTGCACAACTCTTTGCTTTTGTCGTTTCAATGGTAGTATGGAGGTATAAGTATACCTATCTCAGGCAATTTATAATCTTTCGGGAGGTCTGGAATGTTACTATATTCCGTTCCTTCTTCCGGGTAAACCGGGATATCTTTCTGCGTAGCCTGACCCTGATCTTAGTCACTACCTTTTTTACTTCCGCTTCTGCCCGAGAGGGGGAGACCATTCTGGCAGCTAATACACTGCTGATGCAGCTTTTCATTCTTTTCTCTTACATGATGGATGGATTTGCCTATGCCGCTGAAGCCCTTACGGGTAAATTTATGGGAGCAAAGAACTGGGAAAAACTGAAGAGGCTGGTAGTCAGGCTTTTTGGATGGGGCATCGGGTTAACCCTTCTTTTTACCATCCTCTACCTCTTTTTTACCACTCCGATCCTGCATCTTTTAACTGATAAAGTAGAAGTGATCACCACAGCAGAGAGTTACCGCCTGTGGTGTTTGCTATTCCCGATTGCAGGGTTTGCCGCTTTCCTCTGGGATGGTATCTTTATCGGAATGACCGCCTCTCGCCAGATGAGGAACTCCATGTTCGTTGCCTTTCTATTCTTCTTTCTCTCTTACTATCTGCTGCAACCTGTTTATGGGAATAGTTGGCTCTGGTTCTCGTTTGTACTCTATCTTGCCGTAAGAGGTATCGGACAAACCCTGCTCTTTCTCCCTCTTTACCGGAGAACAGTTGCCAGGTAAAGAGAGAGGAGAGTCGTTTATGGAATATTGAGGGTCTGTTTGCAGAGACGGATCTCTCCCGGATCACCCGTATGTTTTCCGGCTACATCCGAGAGCTTTATCACATAGTGATAAGGTTTACGGGTATTCTCCTTCACTTCGCTCAGTTTAATTACAATATTAAGGGGTGTAACCCCTACGTCGTTGGTAAAATAAGTTCCGACCCATAGGTATCATGGATCCGGTTATCCACATACTTTTTGATCTGCTCTATCCGTTCCAGATTCAGGGAATCACTATATACAATGGTTTTTGAAGCAGGATCAATCCTGTTCTCCCTGTAAAATTCTAACGTCTGTTCCGTAAAATGGAACGGATCTCCACTATCCCATCGTACTCCATCGAAAAGTTTTGCCTGTTTCAGGCTGAACGAGTCGTAAAAGACATCTGTCGTATAGGTATCTGTCAGGCTGATCCCGAGACTTCCCTGGTATACATCGACCCACGCTTCCAACGCTTTTTGGGTAGCCGAACGATACCCGTACAGGGCTCCGTGATACATAAACCACTCATGAGGCATCGTACCGATAGGAGTTGTATTGTATTTCATTCCCAGGTACACATTACTTGTACCTTTAAAATTCTCTCCTCCTTCTGCCTGCAGATATTTTACTACCCGATCGTGTACATCGAAAGAGTAGCGCCGCCGGGTACCAAAATCAGAAAAGTCTGCCCGAATTTCACGAAGCCTTTTCCCTTTGTGGATGGCGTTTGTCTCTATATCCCGGGGAGAAGTTCCTTTCATCCGGAAATAGAGTTCAGAGATAAGGGCCAGTAGAGGAACTTCTCACAAAACAGTCCTGAACCAATGTCCTTCGATCGATACCTTTAATTTGCCTTCTCTTTGAGTAATAGTAACCTCGGAAGGGTCGTACCGGTATCCTTCCAGAAAATCGATAAAAGCCGGATCGAAAAAATAACAACGATGGGTTATATACTCTTTCTCTTCCGCAGTCATGGCCAGCCGGGTCATAGCGTCTACCTCTTTTCGCAACTCCCGTGCAAAATTTTCCGGAAAGCGCGTTTCGTTGTGATCCGTAAATTCATATCTAACCCATGCCCACGGGTAAAGCCGCTGTATAGCGAGTATTACCGTGAACTTATAGAGGTCATTATCTGTAAAATATTGCAGGATCATCCTTCCCTTTTTTAATCAAAGATCTTTCTGTAAACGTGGCAATAGGGAGTCGTACCCTTGTGCTCATAATATTGCTGGTGATAATCTTCAGCTTTCCAGAAAGCAGTAGCCGGACGCAACGTGGTAGCTACCTTGTACCCTTTATTCTCCAGAATACCTATATATTTTCAGCAATCTCTTTTTCCTGCAGATCGGTATAGAAAATACAGGATAGGTACTGAGGTCCTATATCAGGACCCTGACCATTGGTTTTAGTAAAGTCATGGGTTTCAAAAAAAGAGTTTTACCAGCTCTTCATAACTGGTTTTGGTACTGTCGTATTCAACCTCTGTGGTTTCCAGATGGCCTGTCTTTTTGCCGGATACCTGTTCGTAGGTAGGGTTTTCCATATGTCCGCCCATATACCCCACGGCAGTATAAACTACTCCCGGAGCCTTCATAAAGTAATACTCCGTACCCCAGAAACATCCGGATGCAAAATAAGCCTTTTTAATACGCGACTGATCGGCAAAAGGAATAAACTTCATCGAAAGAGAGTTTACTCAATGACGCGTATCTTTATTGGTAAATCCTTCCCCTAAGAAGACATGCCCCAGGTGAGCTCCACAGTTGGCACAGATAATTTCCGTACGCATTCCGTCGGCATCCGGTACTCTTTTTACAGCACCGGGTATTTCATCGTCGAAAGAGGGCCATCCACAGTGGGAGTCGAATTTATCTTCCGAACGATACAGAGGAGCATTGCATCGTTTACAGGTATATATACCTTCCTCTTTATTGTTCACATACTCACCCGAATAGGGGCGTTCTGTTCCTTTATGAAGAATAATATACTCTTCTTCCGGAGTTAATTTGTTATAATAATCCATCTCTTGTAGGTTTAGGTTCTTATTTTCTTTTTTCTGAGCACAGGATGACGACCCTATGGCGAGAAAACATATAAGCCACAAATATAGTTTCATATTTTTTCTGTTTTAGAATGCAGGCTGAAAGTTGTAACAAACGTATCGGAAAGGTAGTTCATCTGCTTCATTCCGAAAAAGATCCTGTGGAATATATCTATAATATCAAAAAGTCTTAAAAGCACTATTATATATAAAAAGAATTTCTACCTGTAAAGTGATGAATTAT
>JAJPZL010000235.1 GCA_021204375.1 Bacteroides sp. | reverse complement strand
GATAAGTCCTGTCATAAAAAGAATAAAAAATGAGGCAATAATTTTTCATAGTTGTATTTACTAAGTTAAACAATCTATTAGCTGTTCCTTATTTTTTATACGTACAAACTCCTGCTTACACTTAAAGATAATCTGTTTTTTTATTTTAAACCTCTTTTCCTCCTCATGCGATTGTAAAGAAAGGAGTAAAACCGGAACAGGGCAATTAAACTGAGATTTACTGAATTATTTTATTATTTCCTTTCCCTACCCATCAAATTGAGTTATCTTTGCGCGTGAATCAGATGATCAACACTAATAAAAACTGATATATCCAAAGTAATATGATCCTTTTTTTCAGAACCCCTTCTCAAAGTGTAGTGGCTGTCGAAACACTGCATACCTTTTCATCAGACGATATACAAAAACTTAGCTGGCTTCTGGGAGAGGCTACGCCTGTAGATGAATCGCAATTGCAGGGTTATTTTGTAGGCCCGCGCAAGGAAATGATCACTCCCTGGAGTACCAATGCAGTGGAGATCACCCAGAATATGGGGCTGGAAGGTATTACCCGCATGGAGGAGTACTTCCCGGCAAAAGATGAGAACAGCGAATACGATCCTATGTTGCAACGCCTCTATCGGGGACTTGACCAGGAAGTGTTCACCACCAACCGGAAACCGGAACCGATCCTTTCCATAGAGAACCTGGACGAATACAACGAAAAAGAGGGGCTGGCACTCTCCAAAGAGGAGATCGACTACCTGCTGAATATGGAGAAAGAGCTGGGACGCAAGCTAACCGACTCCGAAGTATTCGGTTTTGCCCAGATCAACTCCGAACACTGCCGCCACAAGATATTCGGCGGTACCTTTGTTATTGACGGAGTAGAGATGGAATCTTCCCTGTTCCAGATGATCAAAAAGACAACCGCCGAAAACCAGAACCGCATCATTTCAGCTTACAAAGATAACGTAGCTTTTGCTTCAGGCCCGGTTATTGAGCAGTTTGCTCCGGCCGACCACTCTAAACCCGATTATTTTCAGATAAAAGATGTAAAGAGTGTGATCTCCCTGAAAGCAGAAACCCATAACTTCCCTACTACAGTAGAACCCTTCAACGGAGCCTCTACAGGAACCGGAGGTGAAATACGCGACCGTATGGGTGGCGGTAAAGGCTCTATGCCTATTGCCGGGACCGCTGTTTACATGACCTCTTACCCACGTACCGAAGAGGGACGTGAGTGGGAAGAGCTCCTTCCGGTCCGTAAATGGTTGTACCAGACACCCGAACAGATCCTGATCAAAGCCTCCAACGGTGCTTCCGACTTCGGGAATAAATTCGGCCAGCCACTTATCTGTGGTTCGGTACTTACTTTTGAGCACCAGGAGAACAATACTTTCTACGGATACGACAAAGTAATTATGCTGGCAGGGGGGGTCGGTTACGGTACAGAACGCGACTACCTCAAAGGCACTCCCGAAACAGGCAATAAAGTTGTAGTGATGGGAGGGGATAACTATCGCATCGGCCTGGGAGGCGGCTCCGTATCTTCTGTAGATACCGGACGCTACTCCAGCGGCATTGAACTCAACGCCGTGCAACGTGCCAATGCAGAGATGCAAAAGCGTGCTTACAACGTAGTAAGAGCGTTGTGCGAAGAAGAGAACAACCCGATTATCTCCATCCACGACCACGGTTCGGCCGGACACATCAACTGTCTTTCAGAGTTGGTAGAAGAGTCAGGGGGTGTTATTGAAATGAATAAACTGCCTGTGGGCGACCAGACTCTTTCGGCCAAAGAGATCATAGCCAACGAATCGCAGGAACGGATGGGTCTGCTTATCCGGGAAGAGGCCATTGAGCATGTACGTAAAATAGCTGAACGCGAACGGGCCCCGATGTATGTAGTGGGAGAAACGACCGGCGACGGACGTTTTGCATTCCAACAGGCAGACGGTGTGCGACCTTTCGACCTGGCAGTGAGCCAAATGTTCGGTTCCTCCCCGAAAACTTATATGGTGGATAAAACCGTAGAGACTCATTACGAGAATGTGACTTACGATGTTAGCCGCCTCCATGAATACTTAACAGAAGTGCTTCAGCTGGAAGCCGTAGCCTGTAAAGACTGGCTTACCAATAAAGTAGACCGGAGTGTAACCGGTAAAGTAGCCCGTCAGCAGTGCCAGGGGGAGTTACAGTTGCCTCTGAGTGACTGCGGTGTGGTAGCATTAGACTACCGGGGCAGGCAGGGTATCGCTACTTCAATTGGTCATGCTCCGCAGGCCGCACTTTCTGACCCGGCTGCCGGATCGGTACTGGCCGTATCGAAAGCACTGACCAACTTAGTGTGGGCCCCCCTTACGGATGGCATGGATACCATTTCGCTCTCTGCCAACTGGATGTGGCCCTGCCGCTCCCAGGAGGGAGAAGATGCACGCCTCTATAAAGCGGTAGAAGCACTCTCTGATTTCTGCTGTGCCTTGCAGATCAATGTACCTACCGGAAAAGACTCTCTGTCCATGACACAGAAGTATCCCGACGGAGAAAAGGTGATCTCTCCGGGAACGGTGATCGTATCTGCTGCGGGCGAGGTTTCAGATATTAAAAAGGTGGTTTCTCCGGTAGTAGTGAACGACCCGAAAACTTACCTTTACCATATTGACTTCAGCTTTGATACGCTGAAACTGGGTGGCTCTGCTTTTGCCCAGTCGCAGAATAAGATTGGAGATGAAGTTCCTACCGTGAAGAATGCAGAATATTTCCGGGATGCTTTCTTAGCTGTACAGGAACTGATTGATAAGGGCCTGGTACTGGCCGGACACAATATTTCTGCCGGTGGTTTGATCACTACGTTGCTGGAAATGTGTTTTGCCAATATAGAAGGAGGGCTGGAGATCAACCTGAACAAGATCAAAGAGAAAGACCTGGTAAAAGTACTTTTTGCTGAGAATCCGGGTGTTATCATTCAGGTTAAACAAAAAGCAGAAGTAGAAAAGATACTCGAAGAGGCCGGTGTAGATTTTGTGCGCATAGGCCAGCCTACGGAAGAACGTCACATCCTGGTAAACCACCAGGAAGCAACTTATCACTTCGGTATTGACCATATGCGTGATGTATGGTATAGCTCTTCCTACCTGCTTGACTGCAAACAATCGATGAACGGTTGTGCGAAAAAACGTTTTGAGAATTACAAGATGCAGCCCGTAGAGTTTGCTTTCCCGCAAAACTTTACCGGTAAGCTGTCACAGTTTGGCCTATCGCCCGACCGCCGTACTCCCACTGGTATCAAAGCAGCCATTATCCGGGAAAAAGGAACCAACGGTGAAAGAGAGATGGCTTACTCTCTCTATTTAGCCGGGTTCGATGTCAAAGATGTAACCATGACCGATCTGATCAGCGGGGAAGAGACACTGGATGATATCAATATGGTAGTATACTGCGGTGGATTCGCCAATTCAGATGTACTGGGATCAGCCAAAGGATGGGCCGGAAGTTTTCTCTTTAATGAGAAGGCCAAAGAGACACTGGACCGCTTCTATGCCCGCAAAGATACCTTATCACTCGGTATTTGTAACGGTTGCCAGCTGATGATGGAACTGGGTCTTATCACGCCTGACCACGAGCAAAAGTGTACCATGGCACACAACACCTCACATAAGTTTGAATCGTCCTTCCTGAGTGTACAGATCCCACAGAACGACAGCGTGATGTTCGGTTCGCTGAGCGGTAGTAAACTCGGTATCTGGGTAGCACACGGAGAGGGCAAATTCTGTCTTCCTTATGAAGAAGATCAATATAAGGTAGTAGCCAAATATAATTATGAGGAGTATCCGGGTAATCCGAATGGTTCCGACTATACAGTGGCTGCCATAGCCAGTGCAGACGGACGCCACCTGGCTATGATGCCTCACCTGGAACGGGCGGTGTTCCCCTGGCAGAATGGATACTATCCTGCCGGTCGCCTGAACAGCGACCAGATCACTCCCTGGATGGAAGCATTTGTGAATGCCCGTCGGTGGGTAGAAGAACAAACGAAATAAGTATAGACCCGATACAAGTAAATCAGCCGGAAACTTCAGGTTTCTGGCTGATCTGTTTATAGGAAGCTCTTTCTCTATCCCAACGGGTAAACAGCCGATCCTATAGATGCGTCATACCTCATCTAACGGTTTACGACGTTGTGCTCCCAACTCTTTGAAATAGCTGGGAGTAAGGCCGGTTACCTTTTTAAACTGGCTGCTTAAATGAGCAGTGCTGGAATAGTGCAAAAGATCGGCTATCTGGCTCAGGGTAAGCTCGTCGTAGATCAGGAGTTCTTTTACCCGTTCTATCTTTTTGGCAATAAAATACTTTTCAAGAGTGACTCCTTCGGTTTCTGAGAACAACGTACTAAGAGTAGAGTAGTCGGTGTGTAGTTTATCCGCCAGGTAATCGGATAGCTTTATTTTTAAATCACTGTTCTTTTCATAGATAAGTTCGATAATGGCATTTTTTATCTGCTGGATAAGACGTGCCTGTTTACTATCGGTCAACTCAAATCCCAGGGGGTGCAGCGCCTCTTTTATCTGTTGTCTCTTTTCAGCAGTCAGAGGATCTGAAAAAGTAACCTCTCCCAGAACGACGGAAACAGGGGTAAGCTTTAACTTCTCCAGTTCCCGGGTCACTACCAGTA
>JAJPZL010000330.1 GCA_021204375.1 Bacteroides sp. | reverse complement strand
AAATAAGGCAGTTTGAAACGTATGTTGAGAGCGGGAACAGGGCCAGCATGCGCATTTTATTTGTAAAAGAGCACCAGCGGAGCAATTTCCCTTACTTGTTAAAATCCAGGCTTATCAGCAAAGCCTTCGAACTGGGTGGCGGGAGCTGGAGTGTGTATGGAGTAGGCGATGGTTTTAGTAACGATGTGAAAGAGCAGGCCGGAATGGTGCAGATCAAAGTTTTAGGCTATAATTACGAAGAACTCCAATCGTTGGCAGCCGCTATGAAAGATTCGTTGCTTGAGTACCGGAGGATCCAGGAGGTAACCATAGACTCTAAATTCAGCTGGTATAAAAGCGATTATATGGAATACTTCTTCCATCTCAATAAACAGGAACTGGTCCAGAAAAACCTGGTGTCGGGTGAGCTGTTCAACTACCTGAACCCGATGTTCGAACGGGGAGGATATGCCGGAGACTGGATCAACGAAGGCAGGATAGAGCCTATACGCCTGTACTCCCTGCAAACCAGGAAACTGGATATCTGGAATATGGAGAATTACCCGGGAATGATCGGGGAAAAAGGGTATAAATTATCGGAAGTAGCTGTTATCGGAAAAGACCAGGCTCCTCAGGATATTGCCAAAGAAGATCAGCAATACCGTTTGTGCCTGCAATATGGATATATCGGTAGTTACCAGCAATCCTGGAATGTACAGGAGCGGGTGATAGAGTCTTTCAATAAAACGGCTCCCCTGGGATATAAGGCCGAAAGCGATTCTTCCCGGTATTGGTGGAGCCAGGGAGTGAGTAGTCAATACTGGCTATTATTCATTATTATGGTCATTGTATTCTTTATGACAGGTATTTTGTTTAATTCCTTCAAACAACCTTTAGTGATCCTCTTTATCATCCCGATCTCTTTTATCGGTATTTTCCTGACCTTTTACCTGTTTGACCTGAATTTTGACCAGGAAGGGTTCGCCGCATTTATTCTTTTAGCGGGAATAGCTATTAATGCCAATATCTATATTCTAAGTGAATATAATAATATAAAAGAGGCTTATCCCGGAATGGCACCGGTAAAAGTATATATCAAAGCGTGGAATGCGAAAATAAGGCCCATCTTCCTGACCATTATTTCTACAGTTCTGGGTTTTATTCCCTTTATAGTGGGGCAGTACAAAGAAGGATTTTGGTTTCCCTTGGCTGCCGGTACCATAGGAGGACTTGTTCTCTCTCTTATCGCTCTCTTCTTCTTTTTACCCCTGTTCATGGGAGTAGGGAGACGGAAGACTTCCGGGAAAAGTCGTAAATCTGCTAACCTGTTAACGTAGCTGAAGCCTCTTTTACACCATACTGTATAGGCATAAGAACATAAGACTTCTCTCATACGGATTAAAAATGAAAAAAATCTCCCATTCTCCCACCAGTTGTGGTTTTTAGTATGTAAATCAATGAATTAACGTGGTGGGAGATGCAAAAAATCATCTCCCACCATCTCCCATATCTCCCACCGGGAGGATGCTTTATACAAGTAGCCTTCTCTTATTCGCCGACCTGTACTTTTTTCACATTGTTCACTACCTTTTCTTATATTGACCTATACTTCTTTTTGCGTTGTCCTGTACTTTGTCCTTTCCTGATTTGTGTTTACAGTTTTGTTCTTTTGTCCACCTATTCTTCTGTTCACCGGGAGATAATCTCCCGGACCATCTACTTTTAAGAATGCAACGTACGAAGAGCGGACAACATGTCCGTACAGTAAACACATCGGGAGAGCATCTCCCGATGAACCAAAGGAACCAAATGAACCAAGAAAACTTAGTTAATCATGGGTTAATAATTAACTAAGTTTTTCCTGCGATAAACTAAGTTTTAAAAAAACACAGTTAATTTTTGGACGTCAATTTACTAATCAACTGTTACCTATTCATTTTGAGAGGTCAGAGTAAGCGGACTGCCGGCAGCCGGTTATGAAATAAAATTTGCTGCCCGGTTAGCGGTTAATCATCGGCGGATAAGTAAAATTCACCGGCGGGCGAATAAAATTTACTGGCGGATGAATAAAATTTGCTGGCGGGAGATTAACAACCAGGCAGCCAATGCCAAGAGGAGATATAGTATGATAGATAATGATAGATATATAATAGTAAAATGGTAGATAATTTTTACTTTATTTTTATAGTGTGTTGATAGTTAGTGTATTATCTATACTATGATGATAGATGATAGATATTTTCGATTTTTAATTGCATGTAGAGGTGTATATTTTATGGAGAGAGAAAGTATAAAATATCTTTGTTGCGGATAAAACGCAGGGAATTTTTTAGCGGAGCGCAGCTTCTTATCCTAAATCAGTCGGGGAGAACCTCTCTCCTCCAACGATAGGCCCACTATAGAAATTGTTAAAAAGAACTATGGGAGCAGACTTTCCTTTCTGCTCCCATATTGTACTTTCTTATTTACTGAAAAGTAACTCCCTGTATTTGGGTAAGGGCCATATTTCATCGTCGATCTCCATTTCCAGGTGATCAATATGATCGCGGATAGAGTCCAGGTAAGGCCTTACATTTTCTTCGTATGAGTAAGCTTTACTGGCATGGCAATCCAGGTGGTTGGCTACTTTACGGGCTTCTGTCATTTCCTTTACCTGGGTTTTAATAGCAGTAACCCGGCGGGATATCTCTTTGATAAGCTCTTTGCGGTCTTTGCTCAGGGCTTCATACTCTTCCTGGGTAAAGATCTCTTTGAGCCCCAGTACATTTTGTATCAACCGGTTCTGGTAGTTTACTGCGGTAGGTACAATGTGGTTGATAGCAAGGTCGCCCAATACACGGCTTTCGATCTGCAGCTTCATGGTGAACTTTTCCAGTTCTACCTCAATACGGCTCTTTAACTCATCTTCATTAAAAATACCTTCGCCTATTAATACTTCACGTGCCTGTGGATCGTTGTATTTCATCAGGGCTTCCGGTACGTGATTGATGTTGGTCAGCCCTCTTTGCTGCGCATCTTTTTTCCATTTATCCGAATAACCGTCTCCTTCGAAACGGATGGGTTCGGAGGCTATGATGGTCTCTTTTAGTATGCGGAAGATGGCTTCATCCATTCCGATGCCTTTGGCTATCAGATTGTCTACTGACTTTTTGAAGCCATTCAGCTGGTGTGCCATAGCTGCATTAAGAGCGATCATAGCGGCTGCACAATTAGCCGATGATCCTACCGCACGGAACTCAAAGCGGTTACCGGTAAAGGCAAAGGGTGAGGTACGGTTACGGTCGGTATTATCGAGCAGGATCTCCGGAATACGTCCGATCCCCAGTTTCAGGGTTGTTTTTTCTTCCGGGGTCATACGGGTATTCCCTACCTGTTTTACCAGTTCATTCAACATGCTTGAAAGATGTTTTCCCAGGAAGATGGAGAGGATAGAGGGGGGAGCTTCATTGGCGCCCAGGCGGTGACTGTTACCGGCACTGACAATGGAGGCACGCAGCAGGTCCTGGTTTTTATATACCATCATCAGTACGTTGACAATGAAAGTTAGGAAAAGCATATTGCCTTTCGGGTTCTTACCCGGGGCGAACAGGTTGACTCCTGTATCGGTGATCAGCGACCAGTTATTGTGTTTGCCTGAGCCGTTTACGCCGCTGTAGGGTTTTTCATGGAACAGTACGGCAAATTTATGTTTCTGTGCAATGCGCTTCATCAGGTCCATAACTAACTGATTGTGGTCATTAGCCAGGTTCACATTCTCAAAGATAGGGGTCAGCTCAAACTGGTTGGGGGCTACTTCGTTATGACGGGTCTTGACCGAAATTCCCAGTTTATGACACTCTATTTCCAGCTCTTTCATAAAGGCAGTTACCCGGGCAGGGATGGAGCCGAAATAGTGGTCTTCCAGCTGCTGGTCTTTGGCAGAGGAGTGTCCCATCAGGGTTCTACCGGTCAGGCATAGATCCGGACGGGCTGTGTAAAGGGCAGAGTCTATCAGGAAATATTCCTGTTCCCATCCTAACTGCGGATATACACGGGTTATATTCTTATCAAATAACTGGCATACATCGGTCGCTGCTTTATCTACTGCTGCCAGTGCTTTGAGCAGAGGGGTTTTGTAATCGAGTGCATCCACGGTATAGGAAATAAAGATCGTGGGTATACAGAGTGTTGAATCTACTACGAAAGCGGGAGAAGATACATCCAAGGCTGTGTATCCACGGGCTTCAAAGGTATTACGGATGCCGCCGTTAGGGAAAGAGGAAGCATCGGGCTCCTGCTGGATAAGCAGTTTTCCGGAGAAGCGTTCAATTACCTCTGTGTTCTCGCCGAATTCAATGAAGCCGTTGTGCTTTTCAGCGGTTCCGTCTGTCAGCGGCTGAAACCAGTGGGTATAGTGGGTTACGTGCAGGGATTTGTCCCAGTTTTTCATACCATTGGCGATCAGGTCGGCCATGGAACGATGAATAGGGGTACCTTTTTCGATTGCATCCATCACTGCTTTGAAAGCATCACGGGGAAGATATTCCTGCATCTTTTTACGGTCGAATACATGGCTGCCGTAGTAATCCGAAATTTTATCGGATGGTTGGTTTACTTCTAAAGGAACACGATTAACGAGTTCTTTAAGAGCAAAAAAACGCATCTTTGACATAATGGGTTTAATTTTATCGGGTTGTTGCCTGTAAAAGTATATATAT
>JAJPZL010000381.1 GCA_021204375.1 Bacteroides sp. | reverse complement strand
AGCTTACACACGCCTATAATCTGACGGACAAAAAAGAGCTTTCCGAGCAAACCAATATCCTGGAAGGGATCATTCGTTTTGGTGCCGAAACCGTAAAAGAGGTCATGACTTCCCGGCTGGATGTAGTGGATCTGGATATAAGATCTTCTTTCAAAGAGGTTATGCAGTGTATTGTAGAAAATGTATACTCCCGTATTCCTATCTATTCCGGGAGCCGTGATAATATCAAGGGAGTACTCTATATAAAGGACCTTTTACCTCATCTGAATAAGGGTGAACACTTTCGCTGGCAGTCTTTGATCAGGCCGGCTTACTTCGTACCTGAGACCAAGATGATCGATGACCTCTTACGCGATTTCCAGACCAATAAGAACCACATCGCTATTGTGGTAGATGAATTTGGGGGAACATCCGGAATTGTTACCATGGAAGATATTATCGAGGAGATCGTCGGGGATATTATGGATGAGTATGATGAAGAAGAAAAAAACTATGTGGTGGTAGACGATCATACCTGGATCTTTGAAGCCAGGACCTCTCTTTCCGACTTCTACAAAGTGACCGGTATCGGTGATACTCCTTTTGAAAAAATAGAAGGAGATGCAGATACACTAGCCGGACTGGTATTGGAGATAAAAGGAGAATTCCCGCAACTCCATGAAAAAGTGGAGTATGATCGCTATGATTTTGAAGTCTTTGAAATGGATAACCGAAGGATCTTAAAAGTAAAATTTACTGTTCATGAAGCTAAAACTACAGCAGACGTATAATCTTTTTGTGCTTCTTTTTACACTTTCCATCATTCTGTTGGTGTGTGTTGTCGTGAATTGATATGCCGATCCACCTACTGGAAAAGGAAGATACCTCTGTATGGGGAGTCTGGAAGATAGAGGAGAGTCCGGAAGAATTGGTTTCACTATTACCTGACCCAGAAAAATATCGCCGGCAGAGTAGTGAGTTCAGCTCTGTTAGCCGACTCAGGGAGTGGCTTGCTGTGCGCGTATTGTTGTATCAGTTAGCCGGTGCCGAAAAGGAGATCTCTTATAATCCGACCGGGAAACCCTATCTGGCTGACGGATCTTTTCATATCAGTATTTCCCATACCAAAGGGTATGTCTCTGTGGTGATAGACTCTTTGCAGGAGGTAACAGTAGATATTGAATATTACAGTGAACGTGTGAAGAAGATCTCTTCCCGCTTTATTCATCCTTTGCGGGAGCCTCTCTCCCTTTATAAAGGAGATATCCTTTACTCGCTTTTATTGCATTGGTGTACCAAAGAGGCTCTGTTCAAGTACCTGGACGAGCAGGATGTTGACTTTCGGGAACATTTATGGGTACAGCCGTTTACTCTTACGGGGGATCAGGAAGAATTTACTGCTCAGGAGTTCCGCACGGATGAAAAATTGCTTTTCCGGATCAATTATTGGCTAGAACCAGACTATCTATTAGTGTTTTGCCGGAAACAATAGAAAGAGAAATGCCCGGGCGAATTCGCATCGACCGGGCATCAGTTAATAAACTTGGCAGAGTTTATAACGATATGTTAAGCTAAATGTCGTCATGCAACTTAAAAAAGGATCACTCCTTTCTGTTATTAAAAAGTATACTGTTCCAATGAATAAATAAGTGTTTCAAACTGTACCTCGCAGTTATATGAAAACTAAAAACGTATGGCAGGTCTTCTGACTTGTTTCCATAAGCAGGCTTCTTCCCGAATCTTTTATTCAGTGGTATGAGTATTACCTGATATGCCTGATGAAACTTACAGCAGCGGGACTGTCCGGGATTTTCACCCGATTCCCTTTTAATTGTTTCTCTGTGAGTAGAGTGAACAAACCAATACGCCGCAAAGATAAATATTTTCTGATATTTCCGGCTATTTATTCTCTATTTATTTTTCATCCTTCGCCAGGGTGAAAACAAATTCAAGTCCCTGGTCCCGGTGATTTTTGGCAGAAATGGTCCCTCCGTGCATCAGTACGGCATTTTTTACAATAGCCAGTCCCAGCCCGGTGCCGCCGATCTTGCGGGAACGCCCTTTATCTACTCGGTAAAAACGCTCAAACAGACGGTTGAGATGTTCCGGATCTACTCCTACACCGGTATCGGAAAAACTAAAGTAGAAGAATTTCTGATCTTCCCGGAAACAGTTAATGCGGATCGTTATTCCTTCTCCTGCATAGGCAATGCTGTTATCGGTCAGGTTCCGGAAAATAGAGTAAAGTAATGAGTAATTACCTTTAATTTTAATCTCCTTTTTCAGGGAGTTTATTACTGTTATCTGTCTCTCTTCCAGTTCCAGGGCTACTTCGTTCAGAATGGTAGTAAGCAGAGAGTTAATGCTGACGGGTTCCATTTCAATCATTTCGGAAGCCTCGTCCATACGGGTCAATACGGAAATATCCCGTAATAACCGGCTCAGGCGGTTACTTTGTGCATAACAGCGTTCCAGGAATGTCCGGATCTTTTCAGGGTCAATTCCTGGATTCGAGACAATAGTCTCCAGATAGCCCTGGATGCTGCTTACCGGAGTTTTCAGTTCGTGGGCAATATTTTGAGTGAGTTGCCGTTTTAACCGGTTCTGTTCTTCCTGTTGGGTAATATCGTTAATGGAGATCTCAAAACTCTGATCTTCAAATATAATGCATTCTATCAGGAAGATACGTCCGTTCTTACTGATCGTTACCGAAGTCTGGTCTTCTCTTTTCCCCCAAAAACGTTTCTGTTCTTTGGTAATAAATTCAGTAATAGAGACAAACTCCGAGATGGCAAAAACTTCTTCAGCATTTTTCAGGTTATGATCGGATATCAGGTTACTGTACTGGGTAAAGAGTGAGTTTACCAGGATCTCCTTTTTATCTTTGGTGAAAACCCCCAGGCCTTCGTGAGAAGATTGCAGGTGGGTAAAAAGTTTCTCCCGTTCCATATAAAGAGCGTTTTTAGTATCGTTCAGCCGATTATAGATCCGTACAATGTGTTGGGATATTTCTCCCAGTTCGTTATGAGGGAATTCTTCCGCTATTTCCGGATCTACCGGCTGGTTGTTATCTGCACTCAGGGTAAATTCCCGGAGACGGGTAATGGAGGCTCCCAGTCGGGAGGTAAATGTATAAAATACAAAGATCAGGATCAGTGTAACCGTAATGGTGAACCAGATGAAACCCGATTCTGCTTTCAGGCTATGGATCAGTGAAACGTCGTATGGTAGGGCAGTACGTATTATGTAGTGATCGTATACCCTGGCAGAGTAAAAATAGGGTACTCCCGTAGTTTCCGAGGTACGTCGTACATGGTGTCCGGTACCCTCTTGCAGCGCACTCCGGATCTCTTCCCGTTCCAGGTGGTTCTCCAGTTGCTCTGTATCCGAATGCATATTATCGTATAATACAATTCCTTCTTTATTGATCACCGTTACCAGTACCTCCCCGGCAGGAAAATCTTTCAGGTAATTGCTAAATGATACGGTAGAAAAAGAGTCGCGGCCGGCTGCTTCGTAAAGCCTGTCATTAAGGATCTGTAATCGGGTATTTAAGAGTTCTACCTTATAAGATTTTTCTCTTTCATACTGATAAAAAAGGAAGCAGAGGGCAAATACAATGAACAGCGAGATAACCGACAGAAAAAGCTGCCGGTGGAAAGAAAGAAAATGCTTGCGGATAGCATGAGCGTTCATTTTAAAAAGTATTTATCAGATCACTTCAAAACAGTAGCCATATCCCAGGCGGGTAACAATGCATTTCCCGTATTGACCGATTTTTTCCGCAGGCGGGTAATGTTGACATCGATCGTACGGTCCAACACATATACTTCATCACTCCAGATCCGGGTCAGAATATCTTCGCGGGAGAATACCCGTTCCCGGTTAGCCAGTAATAAGAGTAAGATCTCAAACTCTTTCTTGGTCAGATTTATTCCTGACCGTCAATACTTACTCTTTTCTGGGTAATATCCAGCAGGAGGGTTTGATAAGCCAGCTGTTCAGGCATCTTCTCCTTTTCATTATTTACTGTGCGGCGTAGCACCGCTTGTACCCGGGCAATGACCTCCCGTAGGGAAAAGGGTTTGGAGATATAGTCATCTGCGCCCAGATTGAATCCGGTTACCGTATCATTCTCCGTATCCTTGGCTGTAATAAAAATAATCGGTATGGAAGCTGTTTCTTTATTCTTTTTTAGCATATTAGCCATTCGGAAGCCGGATATTTCACCCATCATTACGTCTAAAAGTAACAGGTTGTATTCACGGATGTTCAGTTTCAGTGCCTCTTCTGCAGAATTTGCAGTATCTACCATATATCCCTCATTCTCCAGGTTAAACTTCAGTATCTCACACAGATCTTCTTCATCATCCACTACTAAAATACGGTAATCATTCATATACTTTGATATTATGGAGTTATTACAAAGTTAAATAGTTTTTTTATCCTGATGCAAAGATGTCGTTTTTTGTTACGACAAAATGAAATATATGTTACAAATATGTTAAGATGGAGAAGGGGCCGGCGGAAGAAGAGAAACATTTACCTCAATAAGGTGTTCTCAGGTAAGCTGATCCTGCTGTTCAGGTATAACAAAGGCTAAGTGATGAAAAGATGTGATCTTCTGGCAACATATTGTAAACCGGTAATAGGAATTCTAATATCTTTATTATTAGTTATATGTAGCTTGTGGCTTATA
>JAJPZL010000503.1 GCA_021204375.1 Bacteroides sp. | reverse complement strand
GTGAACACCCTCCGTACGGAGCAGTTGACTAACCCGGTGGGTATTGATGTGGAAGCACCCCGTCTGGGATGGCGTCTTGTTTCTGATAAGAAGAGTGTAATGCAGACGGCTTACCACATCCTGGTAGCCTCTTCACCTGAGAAGCTGGCTCAGAATGTAGGAGACCTGTGGGATTCCGGTAAAGTGAAGTCGGACCAGTCGCAATGGATACCCTATGGGGGAAAAGAATTAAAAAGTAACCAGCGTTGTTACTGGAAAGTAAAGAGTTATACCAACAAAGGTGAAAGCGATTGGAGTGAACCGGCTTTCTGGATCATGGGACTGCTTTCGGAGAATAACTGGGGAGGTCGCTGGATCGGGCTGGACAAACCGGCACCGTGGGATGATGAGTCACAATGGAGCCGCCTGAGTGCCCGTTACCTGCGGAAGGAGTTTGAGGCAGAGAAGCAGATCAAACAGGCTACCGTACATTTGTGTGGCCTGGGTATGTATGAGCTCTTTATCAATGGTCAACGGGTTGGCGATCAGGTATTGGCACCGGTACCTTCTGATTATCGCCGGACGGTTTACTACAATAGTTTTGATGTAACCGATATACTGACTAAGGAGAATGCGATTGGTGTCACCCTGGGGAATGGTCGTTACTATACCATGCGTCAGAACTATAAAACCTATAAGATCCCTAACTTTGGTTATCCGAAACTTCGGCTAAACCTGATCATTGAGTATACGGATGGAACTACAGAGAAGATCGTTTCGGATGAAAAATGGAAACTGACTGCTGACGGTCCGATCCGCAGTAACAACGAGTATGACGGAGAAGAGTATGATGCACGCAAAGAGTTGGGTGTATGGACCCTTCCCGGTTATGACGATAGTAACTGGATAACTCCCGAACGGGTGAGTCTGCCGTATGGTACTTTGCGTGCCCAGATGACTCCCAATATGAAAGTAGTAGAGCAACTCAAACCGCAGACCATAACCAAGGTAGAGGAGAAGTATATCCTAGATATGGGTCAGAATATGGTAGGCTGGGTCCGGATGAAGGTGAAAGGGAACGAGGGAGACTCTATCCGTCTGCGTTTTGCCGAACTACTGGAAGAGGATAGGAACCTCTATATGACCAACCTGCGGGATGCCCGGGTGACTGATACCTATATTGTAAGAGGAGACGAACAGGGGAAAGAGTGGGCTCCGGCCTTTATCTACCACGGTTTCCGGTATGTAGAGGTAATCGGCTATCCGGAACCTTCGATCGATGACTTTATCGGTGAAGTAGTTAATGACGAGATGGAGACACTGGGTAGTTTTGCAACTTCCAATAAAACGCTGAATGCTATTTACCGGAATGCCTACTGGGGGATCCGGGGTAATTATAAAGGGATGCCGGTGGATTGTCCGCAGCGGAATGAGCGTCAGCCCTGGCTGGGGGATCGGCCGATGGGTTCATGGGGCGAAAGCTTTATTTTTGAGAACGGCCCGCTATATGCCAAATGGATGGATGATATCCGGGAGGCGCAACGTGAGGATGGCTGTATTCCGGATGTGGCTCCGGCTTACTGGAACTATTTCTCGGATAATATGACCTGGCCTTCGGCCTTCCTGTTGGGTTCGGATATGGTTTATACTCAGTTTAGAAATAGTAAACCGATCGAGAAGAACTATGCGGCGATGAAGCGCTGGCTGGATCATATGAAAAAGGAGAATATGACGGCTGATTATATTGTGACCCGTGACCGGTATGGCGACTGGTGTGTACCACCCGAATCGCTGGAACTGATCCATAGTAAGGACCCGGCCCGTCAGACAGATGGTAAACTGATCGCTACGGCTTATTATTATCAGATGTTGCAATTGATGATCCGCTTTGCTACGTTACAGGGATTGGATCAGGATGTGCAGGAGTTCGCTGCCCTGGCTGAAAATATAAAAGCTGCCTTTAACAGGGAGTTCCTGACAGTGAAACCGGGTACCTCCAAAGTTCCGGGACACGACCTCTTTCCGGATAATATTTTCTACGGGAACAATACAGTGACTTCCAATATCCTGCCGTTGGCTTTCGGTATGGTACCGGATGAGTATAAGGAAGAGGTGAAGAAAAATGTGATCGCTACTATTATTACGACCAATAAGGGGCATATCAGTACCGGGGTTATTGGCGGACAGTGGCTGATGCGTACGCTCAGTAGTATGGGACGTGCCGATATTGCTTATCTGCTGGCAACCAATAAGACCTATCCCAGCTGGGGATATATGGTAGAGAAGGGTGCTACTACCATCTGGGAACTCTGGAACGGTGATACGGCTAATCCGGAGATGAACAGTGCCAACCATGTGATGCTACTGGGCGATCTGCTTACCTGGTGTTACGAGAACCTGGCAGGTATCAGGAGTAGCCGGGAAGCGGTGGCTTTTAAACATATTGTGATGAAGCCTGATTTTGAAGTGCAGGAGTTAAGTAAAGTGGATGCTTCCTATATGTCGCCTTACGGGCTGATCGTCAGCCGCTGGAACAAGACCCCGATGCACCTGGATTGGGAAGTAGAGATCCCGGCTAATACCACGGCTGAGGTACATTTTCCCAATGGAAAGGTGGAACAGATCGGTTCCGGTGCTTACCGCTTTCAGGTGGATATTCCCACCCGCGATAAAGCGATCCTGAGTGATGAGTTTTTGTATGAAGAAACCTCTTTCCCGGAGTGTCACGGCTCTACCATTGTAGAGCTTCCCAACGGTGACCTGGTGGCCTCTTTCTTCGGAGGTACCAAAGAGGCTAATCCGGACTGTTGTATCTGGGTATGCCGCAAAGAGAAGGGAAGTGAAACATGGACAGCTCCGGAAATGGCGGCTGACGGGGTATTCTCCCCCGAAGAGCGGAAGGCATGCTGGAACCCGGTACTTTTCCAGGTACCCGGTGGAGATCTGCTGTTGTTCTTTAAGATAGGAGTGAAAGTATCCGACTGGACCGGTTGGGTAGTTCGTTCAAAGGATGGTGGAAAGACCTGGAGCGAGCGTGAAGCACTTCCGGAGGGATTCCTCGGCCCGGTTAAGAATCGTCCGGAATTTATAAACGGACGGATCATCTCTCCCTCGAGTACGGAAGGAGAAGGTGGCTGGAGAGTACACTTTGAGATATCGGACGATCTGGGCAAGACCTGGAGAAAAGTAGGCCCGCTGGATGGGGACCAGGTAGTACTAACCTCGAACCAGGATAAACCGGCTGATGAGGTAAAAACCTCTTTGTTGATGGCTATCCAGCCCAGTATCCTGGTTCATAAGGATGGGCGGTTGCAGATCCTTTGCCGGACCCGTCACGGATTGATTGCTACTGCCTGGAGCAGTGACAACGGGGATACCTGGATGCCGCTCACCTCTACTACACTGCCAAATAACAATTCGGGTACGGATGCGGTAACGTTGAAAGATGGTCGTCACCTGTTGGTGTATAACGACTTCCGCACACTGCCGGGTGAGCGTAAAGGGCCACGTACTCCGCTCAATATTGCTCTTTCAGACGATGGGGTAACCTGGTATAAATCCGTGGTGCTGGAAGATAGCCCTATTAGTCAATACTCTTATCCTTCGGTTATTCAGGGTAAGGATGGTAAAGTACATATTGTGTATACATGGCGTAGGCAGCGGATCAAGTATGAAAAGATTGATCCGAAATTGTTGCGGAAGGGAGAGAAGATACATTATAAATAAAACGGTATAAGAGAGAGAAGCGGGAAGTAATTTTCCGCTTCTCTTTTTTTATGAGAGCCCCATTCAGGTAGAATATTCTCATAAAACTGAAAAAAGAATGAACTGCACACTTTTTTTGCTCACTCAGTCGTGTATCTTTGTATACATACTTAATTCTCATTCTATGAATAAGTTGAAAAGATATTTTTGGTTGATAGAAACACTCAAAGAACGTCCCATGTCCTTGAAGGAGCTGAGCCGGAAATGGCAGAATAGTTCACAAAATGATGATAAGGGAACCCTTTCCCGCCGTACCTTTCAGGAGCATAAGAATGCGATCAATGCATTAGGGATTGGAGTTGAGATCGTGTATGAACCTACCATTCGCTGTTATGTATTAAAGTCAGACCCTGATAATAGCAGTCCGGTTACCCGGTAGATGTGGAATGCCCTCTCCCTTCAAATGGCTATCCATCAAAATTCAACGATCAAAGACCGGATCATCCTTGAAGAGATTCCGTCTGCTCATATCTATTTAGATTCGATACTGCGATCTGTACGGGAGAACAGGGCTATTGAATTTTCATACTGGCCTTTTGGAAAAGATCCTATCGGAGTAGCTCTTTATCCTTATTTTATGCAGATGAGCGATCAGCGGTGGTATGTTCACGGAATAAATCCGTATGGAGATCGTATTAAGTCCTATGCGCTGGATCGTATACAAAGTCTTACCATCCAGGAAGAGACCTTTATTCTTCCCAAAGATTTTTTCGCTGAAGTGTATCTATCGGGGCAGGGCATTGGACAGTATGAAAAGATCCCTGTTGTTAATGTCGTACTACAGGCTTATGGAAGACAGATAGAACTCTTACGAACCCTTCCTCTGCATCAGAGCCAGAAAGAGACAAAAACAGAAGATGGGAGGTCTGAGTTTACTTATACCCTGCGGCCAACTACTAAATTTTATGGAGATATATTGTCTGCGGGTAAATATATAAA
>JAJPZL010000098.1 GCA_021204375.1 Bacteroides sp. | reverse complement strand
ATAGAAAGGGTAGGCCGGAGGGTCTGCCCTTTTCTATATACCGCTTCCCTAATTTTTCAGAAAATTAACTACGCTCATTTTCCGGATCGTATAAAAAGATGTTTATTTGTACTATTACCCGATTTCGGGTATCTGATAAGTAGTTTTATATCCATATAAATATGAAGAGATCACTCTTTTACTCTTTTATTTTTTCAGGCTCTTTACTGCTCTCCTGCACACACCCTGTCTCAGAGAACGATCATACGATCTATATAGAAAAGGCCATGAACCGGAAAACCTCTTTAAAAGCCTCCGACTATTTTGAAACAATCCACTATATCCCACTCGAAACCACAGACGAAAGTGTGGTAGGAGAGGTTACCTCCGTACTGCTTACAGGAGATAAGATACTCGTCACTACTGTTCAGCAACAAGCCCTGCTCTTTAACAGAGAGACCGGTAAATTTATCCGGCAGGTAGAACACATCGGAGAAGATCCTCAGGGATATGGAGCAGCCACTCCCTGGATCGATGACCGGACCGGAACTATCTACTTTCCCGGTTTCCGGGAGGAACTTGTACGCTTCGATGCAGACGGAAACTTTATGGATAAGATCAGGATCACTGCGGAAGAATCCACAGCCAGTAACCTGATGTCTTATACCTGGATAGAAGACTCTACCCTTATAGGATATTATAACAATATGATTGGGAACAATGACTATTTCTTTACCCTCTTTCAACCCGGAACAGATCATACCAGGACCACTCTCCGGAATGATTATACCCCTTCCATTGGATTGGATGAAATTCAGAGTATAAATGTCTTAAAAGGAGGCAGTATCACAGATAAATATGGTCCTGCCGCTATGCCCGGGATCATTTATATGGAGATGACCGAGCCGGATATGGGAACTGTTGTCTTTACCGGTGATAATTTTTTGTGGCATCTGGATGAGAATACCTATTTCAAAGAGCCTTATAATGACACCATTTATAGTATAACTACAGAGGGCTTAACTCCGCGGCTCATCTTTGATCCGGGGAAATATCACTGGAAAAGTACAGAACGTTTTATGCAGGAGAAAGACAAAGCCATTTACATCACCAAAATACTGGAAAACCAGCCCTATCTCTTCTTCTATTTTATAACCGGTATCTTCAACGATCCCGTCCCTTATCTGGGCGTTTACCATAAGAACAACCAGGAAGTAAAAGTAATTCCTACCGCTTTGGGTATAGAAGATGATCTGTATGGTTTCGTTCCGGCTCTGCCTTTTGCCTCTAATTCAAAGGGAGAGATGGCCGGAATAATTCCTACCGAAAAAATAACAGAATGGTTTACTGAAAACCAGCAGCACAAAGCCCGCTGGCCGGAACTACTCCGGGAACTCACCCAGATCCGTGAAGAAGACAACCCGGTTGTGGTAATCTATCAATAACAACAGACCTACACCCCTTTTTATGGAAAACGACAGGACTTATGGAACAGGAAGAATTAAACACAGGAACACCGATACCCGGAAAAAGAAAGATACCCTATCCTAAACTTATGAAATGGGGAGGAGGTTTTGCCGGGATCTATATCATCTGGCTACTTCTCTATTTCTTTCTTTCACCGGATAGAAATACACGCCAGATCTATCTCATACCCCAGGATGCCGTATTTATCCTTCACTCTGCCGAACCGGTAAAAGACTGGCATACATTCAGCCGGAGTGACAGCTGGAACTCCCTCAAAAGATTTACTTTCCTGAAAGAGGCTGTAGAGCAGGCAGAATCACTGGATTCTCTGATCCGGGAAAATGAAACCCTCCTCTCCCTGATAGGAAAACGGGATATGCTTATATCGGTTCATAAAACCCGTCCGGATGATTGGGACGCACTGATGATAGTAGACTTGCAGAAAACCTCCAAAATCAATCTGCTGAGATCACAACTCGAGAACATTTTCCGTATTGCCGGTTTCAATGTGACCAGCAGGAATTACAAAACTTCTACCATTCTGGAAGCGTTCGATCCGGAAAGCCGTGATATTCTTTATACTGCTTTTGTCGATAATCATTTTGTAGCCTCCTACACCAGCAGACTGGTCGAAGCAGCTATCGAAGAATGCGAAGATCAGCAGATCGGGCTCAACCCGGCTTTTCAGGAAGTTGACAAGATCGTGACCGGAAGAGGAGTATACCGCTTATATGTTAATTACGAGCAGCTTGTGCCATTCCTCTCCCTCTACATGGAGGATAATGAATATCTCTCCTTATTTAGTCAATCCATGGAATTCAGCGGAGTCTATTTCAATGTTTTTCCCGAAAAGCTGGAAGCCAAAGGCTATACGATCCGTAAAGATACAGCCAATCCTTATCTCACAGCCCTGCTGAGTTCCGGAAGGCAGACCCTGAAAGCCCATCATATTCTTTCTGCCCGTACTGCGCTCTATATAAATGTTGGTTTTGATAACCCCTCTCTCTTTGTAAAGCAGCTAAAAAAGGCGATGGATAGGGAAGGTCCCGGGCTTTATCAAACCTACCGGAACAGCCGCAGGAAAATAGAGAACCTGTTTGGTATCTCCTTAGAGGAGAACTTCCTGAGCTGGATGTCGGGAGAATTTGCACTGGCACACAGCGAAGCAAGCCTACTGGGAAAAGAGCCGGAAACCATTCTGGTTATCTGCGCCCGGAGAATAAAAGATGCCCGGAAAAATATGGAGATCCTGGAAAAGAGAATAAAGAACAGAACTCCGGTAAGGGTAAGAACAGTCGATTATAAAAAATATGATATCCACTATATAGAGATGAAAGGCTTTTTCCGCCTCTTCTTCGGCAAACTATTCGATACATTCGAAAAGCCCTATTATACCTATCTGGAAGACTATGTTGTTTTCAGTAATAGCGCTGCCTCCCTGCTCTCCTTCCTCGAAGATTATGAGCAGAAGAACCTGCTAAAGAACTCTCCGGTCTTTAAAAAGGCCTATGCAGACTTTGCCGGTTCATCCACTCTCTTCCTGTATGCCGATACCCACCGTTTTTCCACAGCTTCAAACCCTTCTGAACCAGAAAACCTGGCAGGAACTACAAACCGATAAAGAATCGATCTATAAGTTCCCTTACTGGAGTCTGCAACTTACCGGAGAGAACCACTCTGCCGCTTTGTATTACACTATGGGATATGATCTCCGGGCAACGTTCCCCGATATGGAAGAAGAGCCGGAAGATCCAGAGATGAAAGAAGAAGCCGTTACCGAAAAAGAGTTGATGAATGAACTCAAACGCTTCTATGTAGAAAAATTCCAGGGGAATGTACTGAGAGAGTTCTATCCGGAAGGAGGAGTGAAAAGTGAAACAGAGATCAGAGAAGGGAGAAGGCACGGCCGGCACCGGGAATATTACGAAAATGGAAAACTAAGACTCAGAGGTAAATATACCCGCAATCTCCGGAAAGGCACCTGGAAATATTATACTGAAGAAGGAAAGTTCGACAAGAAAGAGAAATACTAAGATACAATATTAAAATGCCGGATCATCTGAGTGAATGATCCGGCATCTGTATGGTATCGGAAAAGAGCTTTAATCGGCTCTTTTCCCCATAATATCTCATAAACTGAGTACGCTCAAAAGTAGTAATTGCATTGAGGTCATTCGAGTTCACTTTTCCTTTAAACTGGTCGATCGTTTCGAACCCTTTCTCGTTTATCCACCTGCGTATAAAATCAAGCATCGGTACAATGGATTGACTACCTTTGGTATAGATAGCCGTACATACCTCCACAACCGAAGCACCCGAAAGGATCGACTTAATCACCGCCTCTGCCGTATGCACACCACACGAAGCAGCATAATCCACACCTGAAACCAACGCAGAAGTGATACCGATCCAACGTAAAGAGTTGCTCAGTTCCGAAGGAGCACTGAACACATCCCCGGCACTCTGTACCATTTTGTCAATATCCATATCCGGCTGATAAGGACGGTTGAACATAACTACCGCAGCCGCCCCATTAGCATACAGCTGATCCACCAGGGGGACCGGGTTTGTAAAATTACTACCCAGCTTCATAATAATGGGTAGAGAAACCACCTTTTTAAGTGCCATCAATGTATCAATATGGCGTTGTTCAAATTCCCCGTATTGATATTCCACAGCAGTCTGAACTGCCAGAATATTGATCTCAAGCGCATCCGCTCCGGCTCTTTCGATCTCCCGGGCAAAATCGATCCATCCCTCCGTAGAGTAACAGTTGATACTGGCGATCACAGGGATCTTACACTCCTTTTTAGTGTCCCGGATCGGCTGGATATAATCAGATATTTTGTGACCACGAATGTATTCTGTCAGATAATCCCTTACTTCAGATTCAAAATATCCGCCATCTCCCATTTGTTGGGCATCCAGGGTGATCTGCTCCTCAAAAAGAGATTTCAGTACCACCGCACCGGCACCTGCCTCTTCCAGTTTTTTTGTTTTTAGCAGCAGTGTTAGTCAGCCCGGAACTACTTACAATGATGGGATTACGCAGTGTTAAGCCTGCAAAAGTAGTTTTTAAATCGGCCATAACTATAGAATTTAATTTTTAATAATTTCTTTCTCCGAATATCCTGCTTCCCACTCTTACCAGCGTACTTCCGGCTTCGATAGCCAGCGGATAATCATCCGACATCCCCATGGATAACTCTTTGAAAGAGAGAAAATCCTTAAAATAACTGTT
>JAJPZL010000046.1 GCA_021204375.1 Bacteroides sp. | reverse complement strand
GGATATTATTAACTAAAACCAAATTACATGAAGTATGTAAAATGGATTTTTGTTGTATTACTGATTAGTTCTTTGACATCTTTCATCAGTAAAGATAGACCCACCGGAGGGTTGAATATCGGCGATCTGGCTCCTGATTTTTCAGTAAGAGGCACCACCGATACTCCGGAATCACTCCGCCTTTTCAGAGGCAAATATGTTCTTATCAGTTTCTGGGCAAGTTACGACGCATCTTCCCGTATGCAGAATGTATATCTGTATCATACGCTTCGTAGTGTAGCACAACCCGTTGAAATGATCTCAGTTTCTTTTGATGAATTTCCTTCGGTCTTCCGGGAAACAGTACGCAGAGACCAGCTTGATGCTTCTGTCTGTTTCAACGAGAAGGAGGGAGAAAGCTCTTCACTATTTAAAAAGTACCGGTTAAGCAGGAGCTACTCTAATTATCTGCTTAATGAAAAGGGAGTAATTGTCGCTAAGAATATCACTCCGGATGAATTAGCCAATTACCTGAATTAATAAAGGAGCTTTTTAAAAGAAACTTATACAACAAAAATATGTAACCCGCTTGTCAGATAGATAAGCGGGTTTTCTGTTTTATGGGGAAAAAATAAAATCTTTTGCTGAATACTATTTGGGAGTCTTCCGGTACAGATAAACCGCAATAAATGTATAAAGGATATTAGGGATCCATACTGCTACGGAAGGAGGTACATTACCATTGACTGCAAAGGTTGCCGAAACCGTCTGGAAAAGTATGTAAGAGAAGCTTAAAGCCAATCCGAGTCCCAGATGCAATCCCATTCCCCCTTTAACTTTCCGTGAAGAGAGCGACATACCGATGGTGGTCAGGATAAATGCCGCAAAAGAGCCGGCAATGCGTTTGTGGTATTCAATTTCAAACTCTTTTATATTGGCAAAACCACGCTTCTTCTGTTTATCAATATATTCACTAAGCTGGGGGCTGGTGAGCGTCTCCTGTTGATTTCGGGTAATAAGAAAGTCAGAAGGCTCCATTACAATCAGAGAATCTATAGATTTACCACTGGTAATGGTTTCCTGTAAATCATCCAATTGCCGGACCATATAATCTTCTATTTTCCAGTGGTGGACCCGTGTAGTATCGTAAGTGATCTTACGTGCTGTGAGATGCGAGACCAGCTTCTTGTCTACAAATTTATCCAGCGAAAAACGGTTCCCGGTCTTGCTGTAATCATTATAACTTCCGATATAGGCAATTACCCCACTATCTACCTCCAACTGCACATTCTGTACGGAACGACGGGTCTGTTTCTTTATGTAAGTGTTTTCAAAATTGATCCGGGTGACATTCCCTTTGGGAATAACACAGGAACCCAGAAAGAATGTGGCAATTGAAATAATGGCTGCCGAGATCATGTAAGGTCTCATCATCCGTTTGAAACTCATACCACCGGAGAACATGGCTATGATCTCTGAGTTCTCAGCCATCTTGGAGGTAAAGAATATCACCGCAATAAAAACAAACAGCGGGCTGAACAGATTCGCGAAGTAAGGAATAAAATTGAGATAGTAGTCAAAAACGATCTCTTTCAGGGGAACATTATTGGTGAGGAACTTATCCATCTTTTCATTGATATCAAATACTACCGCAATGGCAATAATAAGAGCAATGGCAAAGATGTAAGTTCCCAGGAACTTTTTAATAATATAAAGATCGAGTCGTTTCAGTATCTTTTTCATTCTTATGCTAACTTATAAACGGGTAGTCAACCGGGTTACCATTTGGGCTTTCCAGCTACTGAAATCACCTTCAATAATGTGTCTGCGGGCCTCCTTTACCAACCATAGGTAAAAAGCCAGGTTATGAATGGAAGCGATCTGCATCGCCAATAACTCCTTTGCGTGGAACAGGTGACGCAGGTAAGCTTTCGAATAGAGGGTATCTACAACAGAGGCTCCCTCTTCTTCAATAGGAGAGAAGTCTTTTTCCCATTTCTTGTTACGCATGTTCATAATACCATTTTTGGTAAACAACATACCGTTACGTCCGTTCCGGGTAGGCATTACACAATCAAACATATCTACTCCACGTTCAATCGCTTCCAGAATATTTACCGGTGTACCGACTCCCATCAGGTAGCGTGGCTTATTCTGAGGCAATATTTCATTAACCACCTCGATCATTTCATACATCTTTTCCACAGGCTCTCCTACAGCAAGACCTCCGATCGCATTTCCGTCACACTCTTTGGAGGCTATAAACTCCGCTGATTCTCTTCTGAGATCCGGATATACACATCCCTGCACAATAGGAAAAAGAGATTGATGATACCCATATTTGGGCTCTGTCTCTTTGAGACGTTTTATACAACGATCCAGCCAGCGGTGTGTCAATCCTAATGACTTTTTGGCATAACCATAGTCAGAGTCTCCCGGAGGACACTCGTCAAATGCCATCATGATATCGGCTCCGATTGTGCGTTCAATGTCCATTACTTTCTCCGGAGTAAATATATGCTTACTACCGTCAATGTGAGAACGGAATTCCGCCCCTTCTTCGCGCAGTTTCCGGATGGAAGAGAGAGAGAATACCTGAAAACCACCACTATCGGTAAGGATAGAGCGATCGAATCCGTTAAATTTATGAAGTCCGCCGGCCTGTTCCAGTACTTCAAGCCCCGGACGCAGGTAGAGATGGTAAGTATTTCCCAGAATGATCTGAGCGTTTATATCGTTCTTAAGCTCTGTTACATGTACCCCCTTCACATTACCTGCCGTACCCACGGGCATAAAGATCGGAGTTTCGATCTGCCCGTGGCCGGTGGTTATCATTCCTGCCCGTGCCTTACTTTTTGCATCGGTGTGTTGCAACTCAAAAGTCATTCTTTATCGGGCTTGTTTACCGTCAGATCTACCGGATTCATCACTTTCTCATTGGTTAAAGCTATAGCAAAAACCTCTTTAATGTCATTAACATAATGGAAGGTAAGACCTTTAATATAGATGGGTTGGATCTCCTCTATATTTTTCTTATTCTCTTCACTGAGAATGATCTCTTTAATACCGGCACGTTTGGCAGCCAGTATTTTTTCTTTAATACCTCCGACAGGTAACACCTTTCCACGCAGAGTGATCTCTCCGGTCATGGCCAGATGCTCTTTCACCTTACGCTGGGTAAATGCAGAGGCCAGAGCAGTAGCCATGGTTATACCGGCAGAAGGCCCATCCTTGGGAATAGCTCCTTCGGGCACATGCAAATGGATGTTCCAATTATCAAAAATATCTTCATCCAGATCAAACATTGAAGCATGAGCTTTGATATATTCATGTGCCAGCATGGCAGACTCTTTCATTACATCTCCCAGGTTACCTGTGATAGTAAGACGTCCGCTTCCTCTGCTGAGACTGGTTTCTACAAACAGGATCTCTCCACCTACTGAAGTCCAGGCCAATCCTGTTACCACACCTGCATACTCATTACCCTGGTACTTATCACTGGTATATTCGGGAGCTCCCAGGTAGTCGTACAGATCCGCAGGTTTAATCTCCCGCTGCGGAAAGACTCCGTCAGTTGCATATTTGCGGGCAAACTTCCGGATCACTTTACTGATCTTCTTCTCCAGCTCACGTACACCGCTTTCCCGGGTATAGTTCTCTACAATAGCTGCCAGCGTAGCATTGGGGAAGGATATATCTTTCTTCTTTAATCCCATATTTTCCAGTTCTTTCGGAACAAGATGCTTACGGGCTATTTCAATCTTCTCTTCAGTAATATATCCACTTACCTCTATCAGTTCCATACGATCCAGCAGTGGCCCGGGAATATTATTCAGGTTATTAGCCGTAGCAATGAACATAACCTTTGACAGGTCAAAATCCACATCCAGGAAGTTATCGTGAAAGGCATTGTTCTGTTCAGGATCCAGCACCTCCAGTAAAGCGGATGAAGGATCTCCCTGACGCTCAGAGTTAATCTTATCAATCTCATCCAGAATAAATACCGGATTTGACGAACCAGCCTTAATCAGGTTCTTAATAATACGTCCGGGCATAGCACCTATATAGGTTTTACGGTGTCCACGAATCTCTGCTTCATCGTGAACACCCCCCAGTGACATCCGGATATACTTGCGGTTCAACGCTTCTGCGATAGATCTTCCAAGGGATGTTTTTCCAACCCCCGGAGGGCCATATAAACAAATGATCGGAGATTTCATATCCCCCTTTAATTTTAATACGGCCAGATGCTCCAGAATACGTTCTTTAACCTGTTCCAATCCATAATGATCCCTGTTAAGGGTCTTCTCAGCACTCTTCAGGTTGAAATTATCTGTAGTATAGGTGCCCCAGGGCAAACTCAGCATGGCTTGCAGGTAATTCAGCTGCACACTATAATCCGGAGATTGGGGATGAGTTCTTTCCAGCTTGCTTAGTTCTTTCAAAAATACCGCCTGTACTTCACTTCCCCATTTCATAGAGAAAGATTTATTACGCATCTCTTCTATCTCCTGCTCCTGGCCACTACCCCCCAGTTCATCCTGAATAGTCTTGATCTGCTGTTGCAGGAAATATTCTCGCTGTTGCTGGTCAATATCTTCCCGGGCCCTCATCTGGATCGATGCTTTAATATCTGCGAGCTGCACCTCCCTGTTCAATATTTCCAGGAGCCGGAAAGCTCTCTCCTGAAGAGAATTTTTTTCCAGAAGCTCCATCTTCT
>JAJPZL010000178.1 GCA_021204375.1 Bacteroides sp. | reverse complement strand
TGACAGGACTTTTCTCCTGTAAGAGTCCGGATGTCACGGAAAAGAGTTACGTACGATCTATTTCAGATAGAGTGGCTCGGTGGCAGATTGCTCACCAGCCGGAAGTAATGCATCATGATCTGGACTGGACCAACGGCGCCTGGTACCGGGGGCTGGCAGAGTGGGCACAGGTTACCGGTAATGAGGAGTTTTTTATCTTCCTGAAAAATCAGGGAGAAAAGAATAACTGGGATGTCTATTACCGCCTGCACCATGCCGACGATATCTGCGTTTCGCAGACCTGGATACTTTTGGCAGAGAGGTCTGGTGATGACTCTGTTCTGGAGCGTACTGTACAGCGTCTGGATTCTGCCCGGGCCTTTCCCTCGACGGCTCCGCTTATGAAAAACCATCCTTTGGGAAGAGATGAACGCTGGTCCTGGTGCGATGCGCTTTTTATGGCACCTCCTGTATATGCAGCTATGTATCTGAAAACAGGAAAGAAAGAGTATCTGGATTTTATGGAACGTGAATTTGTGGAGTGTACCGATTCTCTCTATCATCCGGACTATAAACTTTACTACAGAGATTGCACCAAACGGGAATTGCGTGAACCCAATGGAGAACACCAGTTCTGGGCCCGTGGGAACGGTTGGGTATTTGCCGGGATCCCTGTTTTGATGGATATCATGCCTGCGGATTATGAAAAGAAGGACTATTTTCTACATATATTCCTGGAAATGGCCCAGGCAGTCGTAGATACTCAGGACGAAGCTGGTTCCTGGCATGCCAGTCTACTGGATCCGGAAACCTACTTCCAGCCCGAGAACAGTGCCTCCGGGTTTTTCTGTTATGGCTTATTATGGGGAGTAAGGAACGGGATCCTTGATAAAGATACCTATCTTCCTCCTGCTTTAAAAGCTTGGGAAAAACTCTGCTCGCATGTGGCGGATGATGGTAAACTGGGTTATATTCAACCGGTTGGAAATGCACCCAAACCGGCAGATGAACATACTACAGATATATATGGAACAGGGGCCTTTTTACTGGCGGCTTCCGAGATGCTAAGAGTTGGATTATAAGGAGTATATGTTGAGAAGAAAGTTACAATCAACTTTAAAGTAGTATTTTACCTTCCATTATTCATAAAAGCCTGACCGTTGATTTATCGGTCGGGCTTTTATATTCTTACTGATGAACAGATTCATATAATGGGGTGTTTTTTACTATACTATTTTACTGCTTTCTGGTAATCTTCTTCTGATACTGCTTCCAGCCAGGTATTTTCATTATTTTGAGGATTACAGGCTATAGTGAAGTGAGAGAACCAACTCTCCGGTGCTACACCGTGCCAGTGCTCAGTATCGGGTGCGATCTCAATTACATCCCCGGATACCATCTTTACCGCCTCTTTTCCCCGTTCCTGACCTGTGGAAAAATCACTGATCTTCAGAATTTCCGAATTCATTTCCTGCATGTTTTTTTTCTTGTTACTGTGTGAGTCCGGTCAGGATGACTGTTAGGATAACCACGAGTAACGAGATATTTTTCATATTTCTGTTTTTAATTAAGTTCTTTTTCTTCAAGCCAGGCAGAGAGCAGATCCGCTATTTCAATATTGTTCAGGTCGGACATAGGGAAGTGGGTATTTCCGTAAATCCCAAGCTCCGGCAAATGAACAACCGTAACGTCTCCGCCGTAACGGTTGGCTACTGCAGCAAATTTCTTTGCCAGCTGCATCTCACCTCGCCACTGATCTTGTCCGATATGCGGGGTTGGCTGCTCCGCAATATTATCCCCATAGTAGATAATAATAGGTATTTCAGTCAGTTTCTTAAAATCCGCTGACGGAACTTCTTTCGGTGTGAGTAATCCGTAGGAGGTCTGAATTGGTTCAGGTACTTCTCCTTCGGAGAAAACAAAAGCAGAGCCTCCCGGTTCATAAGAGACAATAGCCCTGACTCTGTCGTTTTTAATAGTGGTTAGCCAATCGGGATATCCATCTCTGGAATGGGTAATAAGAATTCCGGGGCCGATCTTATCGAACAGTGCTGACATGGCTTCTATAGTTACTGTATCATCGTAAGGCCCGGTATCGGGCGTACCCTGCCGGAACATCTGATGAAGACTCTCTTCATCACCCGGAAATTGTACTCCGGGAAATAACTTCGGCCATTGCCCTATCCGGAACAGGCTGAATAGCATAATTTCTGTATGTAGAGGAGTTATTTCTCCCGGAAAGGAGGCGGCTCCGGCCCGTCCCCGTCGTGGCTGGTCTACCAGGTAAACCCCGTATCCCTTACGCAGGAAAATAGTCTGGAATCCTTCGCGTCCGTCCGGTGTGCTTTCCCAGGTTTTCCCGGATTGTCCCCCACCATGCAGAAAAATGAGTGGTAATCTCTTTGCATCGGGTGGAAGTTGGTAAAATACATAAGCATGATCCGTATAGGCATTTTGTCCTCCGGGATTCCTGAAATTTACAGGATCATACTCTCCGGTGGCGGGAACTATCGTACCTCCCGCTGCAAAACTACCTTGTTCCCGGATAATTAACGGTTCGCTTAAGTTTTGTGCTTTACAATCAGGAGAACCGGTAAGTATAGTACTCCCTAAAAGGGATAAAAATAAGATCTTTTTTCTCATTATGTTGAATATATAGATGGTTTACTGCCTTATCCGTTACTGTTCGGAAGCGGGATAGCGGTCGCCGACAATGGTTTTTTCTGATACGGCCGTCTCGAGTTCTTCTATATCCTGTTGCGAAAGAACAAAGTCTACTGATCTCAGGTTCTCTTCCAGGTGGGAGAGTTTGGTAGTACCGGGAATGGGAACGATATTCTCTCCTTTAGAGAGTAGCCACGCTTGTGCCACCTGTGCTATGGTCATGCCACGCGTGCGGCCAAAAACATTCAGGGCTTCCACGATCCGGGTATTTGCCCGTATGGCTTCCGGAGTGAATCTGGGCAGGATATTGCGGTTGTCATTGCCGGAATCAAACCGGGTATATTCGTTGATGGTACCGGTCAGGAATCCTCTGTTGACAGGACTGTAAGGCACGAATCCGATCCCGAGCTCTTTACATACCGGAAGCACTGCTTGCTCCGGCTCCCGCCACATCAGGTGATACTCACTCTGGATAGCTGTAACAGGCTGAATGGTATGGGCACGGCGTATGATCTCCGCACTTACTTCGGAAAGGCCGTAATGCTTTATTTTCCCCTCTGCGATCAGCTTTTGTAGAACTCCTGCAATCTCTTCAATAGGAACATCTGAAGTATACCGGTGCAGATAGTACGGGTCGATACACTCTATCCCCAATCGTTTCAGGGAACCTTCCACATAACTCCGGATATTTGTTTCAAGGGTGGAGGTTGTTGACCCTTCGTCGTAAAATTTTGTTCCGATAGCTACCTGCGATTTAAAAGGAGCCAGTGCTTCACCGGTCAGCTCTTCATTGGTATAAGGTCCATAACCGAGAGCCGTATCGAAAAATGTGACTCCCCTTTCAGCAGCTTCGCGGGTCAGTTTAATCATAGCTTGCCTATCGGGATGATATCCCCGATGGTAATTCATTCCCATCATACCGAGTCCTATAGCTGATACTTTCATTGCACCCGGTCCTGTACCCAGCGTGCAGGTGGATAGTTCCTTAGAACTTTTATCACTACTCCCTGCAGGTAGTTCTTCTGTTTTAACAACACTGCCCATCACAGGCTGTACACACATATCCGTTACCATAATTGCCGTAGATTTCAGGAAACCACGTCGTGTAAATTCAGCGTTACCAGCTTTTTTCTTTTCCCATATACTTTTATATTAATGTTTTATTCATTGATACAAAAGTATAACAAAGTTTTTGCCAACTTTTTGCCGGTCGGCTCAAAGAACTTTACTGTCCGGCTCAATTTAAAAATGTGGATAGAGCGTTTATAAACAAAACCCCGCTTTGAAAAGCAGGGTCCGGAATATTCAGAGGTAGTTATTCAGCTTACTTGTGTAGGAGCTTTCCCGTAAACTTCCTTATAAACACGGGAGAAATGCGATACATTTTTAAAACCTACATCGTAACAAATATCTTGGATCTTTTTCCTGCCTTTGGCTATTTCCTTCCGTGCCGCTTCGAGCCTTTTGTTGATGATCCATTTCCGTGGAGTAAGCGAACTTATCTTTTTGAAATCCCTTTTGAAGGTGGCAAGACTGCGACCCGTAAATCCTGCAATCTCTTCCATAGAAAGATCGTATCTGTAATTTTCGTTCAGAAAATCCAGTATGTCAACTTTCCACGGTTCCGTAAAATCAAACAGGCACGGATAAAAGTTCCTGTCAATACTGAGCAGAAAATAGATAGCTTCCCGGATTTTAAGATCTATAATTTCTTCCGATGGCTGGATTGTCGAATCGAAATAAGGGATGATGGAGTGAAACAGACTTGTAATCTCCGGCCTCTCCGGAAGCTTTACCACCGTTTCAATTTTTCTGACGGCTACCAATGGTAAATTATCTTTGTTGATCTCCTGGTAGATCCTCCGTAAGAAATTCCGGTCGAACAGCATATAGATTGTCTTGAACTGTTCTCCGTCTTTTGGTTGTTTCCACATCGTAACATGTATGTTTTTCCGCAGGAATACACATTCTCCCTTATTTATAACTGTTTCTTTTCCGTTATCGCTCAGGATGATCTGTCCGGAATAAACATAGATAAGTTTATGATCTTTGGATGATGTGGAGC
>JAJPZL010000492.1 GCA_021204375.1 Bacteroides sp. | reverse complement strand
CCTCTACATCCATATAATTATTTCCGTTACAGATATCAAAACGATCCCACAGGTCGCCCAGAATGACAGCACCTCCGAAGCCGTAATCTTTAATCATGAAGATATTGTCTGCATTCACACCTCCCAGGGCTATCACATTTTTATCAATGATCTTTTCCCGGACTCCCTGACGGAGCTCTTCGGGGGTGAACCGGGAGGTATAACCGGACTTGGATATACTATCAAATACCGGACTCATAAATACATAGTTATAGGACTCTTTTTTGGCTTTTACCTCTTCCAGGGAGTGACAGGAACAGCTTATATGGCCTGAATAGCCGGTGGGTGGCATTGGGTTGCGGGAGTTGAGGTGGATCCCCAGCAGGTTAAACTATTCTATAAGGTGAAAGTGTTCGTGCATAACAATCCGCTTGTGATACTTTCCGGGAATAAGGGTAAGCAGATGTTCGGATAAAGCAGAAGGTGTATCCGGTTTGCGCAGGTGTAATAGATCCAATCCCTCTTCAAAAAGGAGAGTAATGATCTTATCTTCTTCTACAAAGAAATTGGGAGCCGTCACAACGATCAGTTTCATCTTATCTGGGTTTTATATCTGTGGCAAAGGTATGGAATCCCGGTTAATTTTAACAGGATTCAGAGTAAAATTATGTGGTTTTCAAGGGTAAGGAGGTCGATCGTCCATAATTTGCCGGATAGTACTTCTCCACATCCGGTTATAATTTGATCACCTCTGATGCCTGAATGCTACCTGTTACACCGGAGGTAGCACCGATCACTCCTTTAAAGGAGGTGATGTGGGATAACTCTTTTTCGTCGGGGTAGAGATGGCGGTAAGAGGGACCACCCTGGTAATGGAATACAGAGACCTGCCCGCTGAAACCGCTAATGGCTCCGTATATATAGGGCTTCTGTAGTTTTTCGCATACATCGTTGAGGATATAACGGGTGGTATAATTATCGCACCCGTCTACTACCATATCATATTGCCTGATAATTTCTCCTGCATTGTCAGCGGTCAGCCGGAACGGGTAACTGTGAAGTTGGGTTCCCGAATTGAGTTGCCGGAGCCGTTCCTCCGCACACCGGACTTTGGAGAGGCCTTACTCTGCTTCCGTATAGAGGATCTGGCGTTACAGGTTGCTTATATTAACTATATCGTCGTCTATGATCCCCAGGATTCCTACACCGGCTCCGCAGAGATAGAGGGCGATAGGGGAGCCTAATCCGCCGGCTCCCACTATCAGTACTTTGGCTTGCCTGAGCCTTTCTTGTCCGGCTTCTCCGATTTCAGGAATAATAAGTTGCCGGGCGTATCTTTCTTTCCGGTCTAGTTTTTCCATAGAGGCTGTTTTATAAAGCAATACGGTCGAAACTCTGGTCCCAGTCTTTCTAGACGGGTTCCCGTCCGAGGGAGCGGAGATCTTTTTCCATTTGCAGAGCGGTACGCTCGTCACTGACATGGAACTGTTCCAGTGCCTGGGGATAGGTAAAGTAGCCTCCCGGCTCGGTTTTACTTTCTGTACTCATAGAGGTGACTCCCAGGGTGGCCATGTTGTTTCGGAACGCTGCACTTTCGCGAGTAGAGTAGGAGATGTCTACATCCCGGTCAAAGATACGCATGGCAAAGGTAAGTTGTGCCAGTTCCCGGTCGCTCATGACTATATTGGGTTGGAAGCCACTTTTGCTGGAACGCATACGGGGAAAATTGACACTGTAACGGGTCTTCCAGTAGTGCTTCTGCAGGTAACGAAGATGGTGGGCTATCATGGTGACATCGGTACGCCACTCTTCCAGGCCGATGAGGACTCCCATCCCTATTTTATGGACTCCGGCCTGTCCCATGCGGTCGAAGCCGTTGATCCGCCATTTAAATCTGGACTTCATACCGCGGGGATGGTAGGTTTTGTAATTGGCTTTGTTGTAGGTCTCCTGAAAACAGATCACTCTATTGAGCCCGGCCCGGGTAAGCCGGTAGTACTCTTCGGTTTTGAGGGGCATTACTTCGATCTGCAGGTTAGAGAAGTAGGGCTTAGCCATTTTCAGGGCTCTTTCGATATAGTCGACTCCTGCTTTGGCGGGATTCTCTCCGGTTATCAGTAACAGGTTTTCGAAAGGTGCCAGTTTTTTTATGGCTTTATACTCGTTAATAATCTCTTCATCCGTAAGGATCACTCTTGCCATGGGGTTATTGTGGTTAAATCCGCAATAGATGCAGGAGTTGGTGCAGGAGTTAGTCAGGTAAAGATGGATATACATGGATATGGTTTTACCAAAGCGTTGCAGTGTATACTGGCGGCTAAGGCGGGCCATTACTTCGAGATAGGGGGCAGCGGCAGGAGAGATCAAGGCTTTGAAATCTTCAATATCCGGATACTCCTTACCCAGGGCCCGTTGTACATCGGTATCTGTTTTGGCGTAAATTTCCCGGGTGGTCTCTTCCCAGGATATTTTTTCTATTTCGTCTGAGAACATATTACTTCTTTTTCGGGTGAGCGTTGTTTTTACGAATCGATTTTAATACATTTTTTACTGTGGAGCGAATACCGGCCGAATGGTACTCCATATCTTCGCTCTCCAGGCAGAGTTCGAGTTCGGATAGTAGTTCCGGCTGTGTGAGGCATAGTTTGTAAGCAAGCCGGATGCTAAATGCCTGAACAGCGATGGGTTGCCGGGGATCGAATATTCTATCCAGGCAGGTATTGAGCAGTTCGACGGAGATAGGTTCTTCTACCGGTAGCAGGCAAAGCATGGAGAGTAGCAGACGCCGGGTGCCGTCGTAAGGAGTAGAGAGCGAAAGGTGGGTTATCTCCTTTCGCTTCTCCATAAACCATTCGGGTGAGGTTTCGCATAACTTCTCGCAGGCCCAGGCTGCTCTCCAGGAGATAATTTTCTTCGTATGGCTGATCAGCCTGAAGAGTTCGGGAAAACGTTCCGGATGATTCCCGATATGGTTATGGGCAACCTCCAGTATATGTCCTCTGGAAATGGGCTGTCTGAGAAGTCTGATAAGGTCTGTCATGGGAGAGAGCTTATTTTACACAATTTTTCAGGTCGCGGCTCAGGCGCATGGCACAGAAGTTAGGACCGCACATGGTACAGTACTCTCCGTCTTCGTGGGCTCCTGCCTTGAAATACTCCAGTGCACGTTCCGGGTCGAGGCTCAGGTTGAACTGGTCTTTCCACCGGAACTCATAGCGGGCTTTGGAGAGAGCATTGTCGCGTACCTGGGCTCCGGGATGTCCTTTGGCCAGATCGGCTGCATGGGCAGCTAGTTTATAGGTAACGACTCCGACCCGTACATCCTCTTTTTCAGGTAATCCTAAATGTTCCTTGGGAGTTACATAACAGAGCATGGCAGTTCCCAGCCAGCCGATCTGGGCCGCTCCAATAGCAGATGTAATATGATCGTATCCAGGAGCAATATCTGTAACGAGCGGACCGAGTGTGTAAAAAGGGGCATCGTGACAGGCTGTAACCTGGCGTTCCATATTTTCTTTGATCTTATGCAGGAGTATATGGCCGGGACCTTCGATAAAGGCCTGTACATTCTTGTTCCAGGCACGGAGTACCAGTTCGCCCAGGGTATCAAGCTCGGCAAACTGGGCTTCGTCGTTGGCATCGTGGATGCTTCCGGGGCGTAATCCGTCTCCGAGGGAAATAGCTACATCGTATTGGGCAAGGATATCGCAGATATCGTCAAAATGGGTATAGAGGAAACTCTCCTGGTTGTGTACCAGACACCATTTGGACATGATGGAACCTCCGCGGGATACGATCCCGGTAAGGCGTTTGTTTGCTAGGTGAACGTTTTCGTATTTAATACCGGCGTGAATGGTAAAATAATCTACTCCCTGCTGGCATTGCTCGATCAGGGTATCTTTGTAGATCTCCCAGGTAAGCTCTTCTACTTTTCCGTCAACTTTTTTGAGTGCCTGGTAGATGGGTACGGTACCTACCGGGACAGGACAGTTGCGGATGATCCATTCGCGGGTTTCGTGGATATTGGCTCCTGTGGAGAGGTCCATCAGGGTATCTCCACCCCAACGGCAGGACCAGACGGCTTTTTCGACCTCTTCTTCGATTCCGGAAGTGGTGGTGGAGTTACCGATATTGGTGTTGATCTTGACCAGGAAGTTGCGACCGATGATCATGGGCTCGGCTTCGGGGTGGTTGATATTGGCCGGAAGCACGGCTCTGCCTTCGGCTATTTCTTTGCGGACAAACTCCGGGGTGATATGGGTGTTGATCCCCAATTCGGCACAATTCATATTCTCCCGGATGGCTACATATTCCATTTCGGGAGTGATAATTCCTTGTTTGGCATAGTACATCTGGGAAATTTGTCTGTCGGCTTTGGCCCGGTAGGGACGTTCAATGTGTTCGAAGCGAAGGTAGTCCAGGCTTTTATCGGCTTTTCTCATCTTTCCATATTCGGAAGTGATATCGGGAAGTTGTTCTACATCGCCGCGTGAAGTGATCCAGTTCTCCCGCAACCGGGGAAGCCCTTTTCTCAGATCGATCTCCCTGGTCGGGTCACTGAAAGGGCCGCTGGTATCGTAAATATAGATATCGGGATTTTCTGTAACTACTCTCTGATCGCCTGCTACATCTACAGTTGGGGTCAGTTTTACTTTACGCATGGCGACTCTGATCTCCGGGAAAATCTCTCCGCTCAGGTATACCTTTTCTGAGTTCGGGTAGTGTATATGTTGAATA
>JAJPZL010000016.1 GCA_021204375.1 Bacteroides sp. | reverse complement strand
TTTCTATAGTTTAGTCGCTTGTGTGGTCCCATAAAAAAGTCTATATTTATAGTATACTATTCACAAATATAGACTTAATAATTTAATAGACAAAATTTCAGCAAAATCTTATTTCTCACCGGTACGATCCGGCTCAAACATCCGTCTGGCACACTCATATCCCTCTTCATAGAGATCGGTCAATTTTTTTATATCCCTTTCGATCCTGTCTACCACCACAGGTTTCTCCGGCCGGATCACAGTGATCTTTCCCTCTTCCTCCAGCCTTTCCACCAGTTCCAGCTGCCTGTTGTACACTTTTCCCCGGTTACTGAGCGCTACCCGTAAACGGGGATACTCCTTATACAAAAAACGGGGCACTTTCCGGTCTACCCCTGTTTTCCGATACCCCTTATTGCGGGTCAGTACTACTACGTTATGGGTAAACCCATCCTCTATAGCCCGCTCTACCGGAATAGAGTCTACAATACCTCCATCCAGCATAGGTATCCCATCCACATACATAATGGGACAAACATACGGTAAACTACTGGAAGCCCGGACAATATCACTCATCCTCCTTTTGCACTGTTTCTCTTCAAAATAGTCAGCCCTTCCGGAGAGACAATTCGTAGTAATCATCACAAAACGCTCTTTAGAAGCAAAATAGGTATCATAATCATAAGGAAGTATATACTCCGGGAATTTCTCAAAGAGCAGATCAAAATCCAGGATATTACGTTGCCGCAATAAATGCTTTAACCCGATATAGTCATATTTTTCTAGCAAGTCAATGTTACTGTAGCGGGCTCTTCCCCGTTGCTTTGACAGATAAGAGAGTCCGTTACAGGCACCGGCAGAGACTCCGATCGTATAGGAAAAACGAATATCATGATCCATCAGGTAATCCAGAATCCCGCAGGTAAAAACACCCCGCATTCCGCCCCCTTCCAGTACAAGGCCGGTTTTATCAGTGATTGTTATCATATATGCCTATCTTTATACGTTTTTATTCCGGATCACCAGTAAAGAGGGCAGGGAACAGAAAAAAGACTGGTTAACAGCGATCTCCCGACAGGTTTCATAAGTAAGGATCAGTAAATCAGCTTCCGGCAAAGGACTATTTTCAAAAGACTTTTTCAACCTGTGCAGACGTATATGTTGCGGAAAACTCCGGTTCATCCGGCTCATCTCCTGAGAAACAGTACTATTTGCGACAATAGATTCATAACAGATATTCAATTTCAGTGCATGATTCTCTAAGATCATCTCCGCATAACTTAACAGGAAAATATCTGCCTCCTCTCTTATATAAAAAAAGAGTTCTCCTTCCTCTCTGTAATTCCGGTTCACAAATATAGCAACAACCCCCGGAACATGTGCCATAATATCTTCGATCTTTTGCCGGAAAAGAGTAAAAAAAGACGTAACAGAAAATAGTTTCCTTTTTTACTGATCATAAACGTGGGTCCCCCTCCCAGTAATAACAAATCCGGATCCTCTTCCCGGGACAACCGTATAATTTCATGATTCAGGTTATTGGTCACCCGGTATCTTTTATCCAGAGTAACACCTAAAGAGAGAGCCTCCCTCTCTACCGGGACAAAGCTCTCCTCATAATATTGCATGGCAATTTCCGGATAGAGGTCCGTTCCCACTGTATAATGAGCAGCAATTACCTGCTGAGACTTCAGCTTCTCCCCATACAGCATCCGGTAAATACGCAGCAGATAAACTCCGGTAAGCGAATAGCCGAAAGAGAGAACCAGTTTCTTCTTTCCACTTTCTGTCGTTACCGGCTGTTTGAACAGCCATTTCTCCAGACTCAGCAACGGAGTGGTCATAAAGGTGGTGATCAGAGCCATTAAAACCAGGATAACAAAAATAGAGGGAGGTAACACCCCCATTTCATACCCGATATTCAGAGCCACCAGTTCCATCAGCCCGCGGGTATTCATTAAGGTACCGATCACATAACTATCTCTCCGCGATTCACCGACCAATCGGGCGGCCACTGCACATTCTCCCAACTTTCCGGCCACCGCAACAAAAACCAGTAATCCGCATACTAGCCACAAGTCCGGCGTATTGATAAGTCCGATCTCAGTACGTAACCCTGTATAGGCAAAAAAGAGCGGTAGGAAAAAGACTAATGCCACATCCTCCACTTTATCTATCATGATCTTCCGGAACCCCATGTTAGGTGGCATCACCACTCCGGCTATAAATACCCCGAAAAGAGCATGGATCCCCAGCACCTCGGTGATAGTAGCCGAAATAACCAGCACCAGAAATATGAAGCTCACAAACGTTTTATTGATCACCTCCTTATTAATATAGACATCCCATACCCGTTTCAGGAAAGGACGTACCAGAGTAAACATCACAACAATATAGAGCAGGGTTAACCCCACCACATATAAAGCTCTGGTAAAACTACATGCCTTCGTCACTGCGATCACCACTGCTAGCAAACACCAGGCAGTAACATCATCATTAGCAGCCGAAGCGATCGATAAAATACCGACAGGCTCTCTGGTCATATTCCGCTCCTGTACAATACGGGCCAGTACCGGAAAGGCAGTAATACTCATAGAGATACCCATGAACAAAGCAAAAGGGAGAAAAGAGGTATAAGAGGCCGCATACTCCTCATAAATACGATAAGAAGCCAGTGTTCCCAGAAAGAAAGGTACCAGAATACCTGCATGGCTGATCACCAGCGTCTCGTTTATCTTATTCTTAAGCACCTTAAAATCCACCTCCATTCCGATAACGAACATAAACAAGACCAGCCCCAGCTGGCTTACCAGCTTCAGGTTCACCAGTGACTCCGGTTTAAAGATAAAGTAAAAAATATCCGGGAACAAAGCTCCCAGCAGAGAAGGACCCAACACAATCCCGGCAACGATCTCTCCGATCACTCCCGGTTGACCGATCAGCCTGCATAACCAGGCAAAGAGCCTCACAGTAAGTAACACCACAATAATCTGGATCATTAAAAGAGCCAGTGAATAAGTCAGGTTCCCGATCACCATCTCCCTGAAGAAGCCAAAAGCACTTCCGGCCGTAGGTTCCACCCCTTCCAAATGGCTGAAACGACTCCCTTCCCTGAGTGTTCCGTAGATTAGAACTCCAAAGAAAGCCACCATACCGATATAAATAAGGAGATTTTTCCGGGCTTTTGCCATAGCTTCTATATAACGGTAAACTAACCGGTATTGTTTTCTGCAACCCTCTTTCTGGCTGGAACATGCAGGATCAGTACATAAAAAAGAATAAAAACGGCCTATTTATATAACCAAATCCTACTCTATCCAACTATCATTTTGTATATTTGCTCCATCAACACTAACTAATAACATTAAAACCTATGAAAAAAAGAGTTATTACCGCCCTCCTCTGTATTTCAACCATTACTCTGGCTGCTCAGGAAAGTGAAAACACCGAAGGTTTTCTCTTTACAACCATTAAGGAAAGTCCTATTACTTCCATCAAGAACCAGAACCGTTCCGGTACCTGCTGGAGTTATTCCGGTATTGCCATGCTGGAGTCTGAATTGTTGCGTAAAGAAAAAGGCACCTACGATCTGGCAGAGATGTTCATCGTGTGCCATACCATGGAGGATCGCACAGACCGCTATGTAAGACTACACGGAGAGAGCTCCTTTTCTCCCGGAGGTAGTTTCTACGATGTCATTTACTGTATGAAAAACTACGGGCTTGTTCCCCCAGGAGGCCATGCCCGGCATTATATATGGAGACAGTCTCCCTGTACACAATGAACTGGATGCTGTAGCCGAAGGCTATGTAAAAGCCATTGGGAACGGTAACTTCTCCAAACTGACCACGGTATGGAAAGAGGGACTCACCCATATTTATGCCACCTATCTGGGAAAACGGCCCGAAAAATTCACCTATCAGGGAAAAGAGTATACCCCCCGCTCGTTTGCAGGATCCCTAGGACTCAATGCCGATGATTACATCTCCATTACCTCTTTCACTCACCATCCGTTCTATACAGAGTTCGCTATTGAAGTACCCGACAACTGGCGTAACGGGCTCTCCTGGAACCTTCCCATGGACGAAATGATGGAAGTGATCGACTACGCCGTCCGTAACGAATTTACCGTAGCCTGGGCTAGCGATGTAAGCGAACTGGGATTCTCCCGCGACGGAATTGCCGTTGTACCTGTGGATAATCCGACAGACCTTACCGGATCAGACATGGCCCGCTGGACAGGGTTAAGTGCTACCGACAAACGCAAAGAACTTACCTCTAGACCCCTTCCCGAAAAAGAGATCACCCAGGAGATGCGCCAGATAACCTACGATAACTGGGAAACTACCGACGACCATGGTATGCTTATCTACGGAGTGGCGCAGGACCAGCATGGCAAAGACTATTTTATGGTAAAGAACTCATGGGGAACCAACAACAAATACGAAGGGATATGGTATGCTTCCAAAGCCTTTGTCAGCTACAAAACCACAAATATTGTAGTACACAAAGAGGGTATTCCCAAAGCGATCGCTAAAAAGATCGGTCTCAACTAACAGACAAGATATCTTGAGCATTTACCAGTTTTTAACCCATAATCCTTAAAAACAGCTATTTTGTTCACCGGGAGATGTTCTCCCGGTGTTTTATTATGGGGAGTTTCACTCCCCAACCAACCTACAGATCGCTTAAGCAGACCCTATATCCCGGCTTATATGGGTATGGAGTAATATTCAACGGAAA
>JAJPZL010000474.1 GCA_021204375.1 Bacteroides sp. | reverse complement strand
ATCACTCCCCGCCTAAACTTTTATACCCTGACTCCCTTTATATTAAAAAATAACCTTTATATTTGTAACGATACAATTTATACTCACTATGCATAACCGTTTTTCTGCAAGCATTTTACCTCCTCCGGTAGCCTGACAGGCTAAATAACCGGATCCCTACTGAGCCTCTTCCCTTTTTCGGGAAGACAGATTTCTATTGCTCGGATCTTTACTTTGAATGTTGTTTAGCCTGTTTACCCACCTATTATTCGATATACCGGTTTTTTAACAGACTAAACAATTAGTTCAATGAAAAATTTTAGATATATAGCGATGGTCCTTCTGGGAGGGGCCCTGTATGGTACCCTCTCTTCTTTTGTTAAACTATCCTACTCGTATGGATTTCATGCAGCCGAAATAGCCTTTTCACAGGCTTTGCTGGCCGCCCTGTTCCTGGGAATATATGCTTTATATACCTCCCGGAAAAAGCCAACTAAGAAATTAACCCGGAAAGAGTGGATCTCATTGCTCCTTACAGGGAGTGCTATCGGGCTTACCAACTATTTCTATTACTATTCCGTCTACTTTATCTCTGCCTCCCTGGCCATTATCCTGCTGATGCAGTTTACCTGGTTCAGTTTGCTGATAGAGTGGGTCTGTTTTCGTAAAAAGCCATCCCCCCATGGAAGTAGTAACCGTCTTTTTTATACTGGCCGGTACCCTGCTGACCAGTAATCTGTGGAGTGCTCAAACCCTCTCTTTCTCTTTACAGGGGATCCTGCTCGGACTTGCAGTCTCCGTATCCTATGCTCTCTATATTGTAGCCAACAGCCGCACCGGGGAGAGTGTCAGGTGGCAAACCAAAAGTACCCTGATCATGACAGGATCTGCCCTGACTATTTTTCTGGTAAATACCGGAACTATTATCCACGATCATCATTTCGGATGGACCTTTTTCAAATGGGCACTTTTCCTGGCTATCCTGGGAACTACCATTCCGACGGCACTCTTTGCTGCGGGCATCCCGAAAGTCGGTGCAGGGGTCAGTTCCATCTTAATGACCATTGAACTGCCCGTCGCTATATTGTGTGCCCATTTTATAGTGAACGAACCGCTAACCCTTCCGCAAATAGCAGGGGTGGTGGTGATGCTCGGAGCTATTGCTACCATGAATTATTACAGGAGCCGGATCTCATAACCAGCATAGGATAAACTCTATCCAGGAAGTGTCGTCAGGAATCTAATACTATTTTAATAAGAGTCTAATAGATCTCTAACGATACTCCCTGGACTGCTTTTTTATCTTTGCCCCCGCAAGATCAAACAAAAAACTACAAGTATGAAAAAGCTATTTACCCGGGCAATCATTCTGAGTTTTGCCGGAATGATATTCGTTTCTAATTCTGTCATTGCCCACCAACACGAACAGGTTGAAGGAACCGGTAATCCGGAACAACCTTTTTCCAACGCTATCTATATAAATAAGGACGATATTGACGGCGTACTGTCCGGAATAGATGTAAACTCACCCTATGGTATTGCTTCCATCCTCTCCCTGAAAACCGGAATGACCTTTATGAATAGTGGAGATATCGGTGCCGAGACCTGGTTCAATATGCAGGGATTCGGACGTGACAATAGCCGGCTTATCCTGGTATTGCTGGATGGACGTCCGCTCAATCTAGTAACCAACGGTACGGTCGAGCTGGATGATATTCCTTTGAGTATAGTAAAAAGTATTACCGTATATCCGGATCCTGTTCCGGCACAATACGGAGGTTATCAAACCGTTATTGATGTAAAGACTATCCATAATGAAGAGCTGGTTCAGGCAAGAACCAGTGTTTCCAGCCTCAGTACCTACCGGTTCTCTACCACATTGAGTAACAGCGGACGCTTCTACTACCTGGCAAATTTCGATGTGGATCTCTCCCGGGCAGCATCCGATAAACAGCTCAATGGCGTTTTATCCGACTTTCAGTATGGCGGCAGGCAGGTATATACCATGCTACCCACCCTGAAAGCCGGGTATGAACTATCCAAAGATTTCGATATCTCTGTTAACGGTAGCTTTGTAGATTTCAAAAAGAATTTTGATTATAAGAACTACCTGGATGAGGATACCTATCGCCGTCGCCGGATGCAGGATTACTTTTTACTGTTACAACCGGGTAAAGGTTCCGCACTCGATTACTCTTTCTCCTTTTTCCATAACCGTGAAAAAGAGTTCCAGCATTGTATATTTCCCGAGAACACTGATTACAAGATGCACTGGGGTAACCAGAAAAGATACCTGACAGGTTTCCGCGGATATTACCGCCATAGCTTTGCCGGGCTGGTAGCATTGAAAGCCGGGGGAGAGGCGCAGTGGAGTAAAGGAAATACCGATGAAGATTATCTCTACTTTAAGTACAAAGATAAACAAAACTACTACAGTGCTTTTGCTCAGTAGGAGTTTGCCCTCTGGAAAAGAGGATATGTCAATGCCGGTGTGCGCATGGATGGGCAGAAAGATATCAGTAAAACCTATTTCAGCCCCATTATGACTGCCAGTCAATCTTTCTTTGACGGCCGGTTATCTCTCTACGCCGGTTATGGAGTAACCAGTCGCTGGATCCCACTCAATGAGGTAAACACCTACTATCAACCCATCAGCACCATTGTATCCTTTGGTCCGCCCGTATCTTCGGCCGACCAGCTGGAACTCTCCGACCACAAACTCTCTATGGAGCGTACCAAAGCCTTTGATGCCGGAGTCAAAGGAAAACTGTTCGGCGGAAAGATAGATCTGGGCGTTAATTACTTCTATATGAAGAACGAAGGTCAGCTGGGTACTACTATCTTTGAGATAGCCCGGGTAAAAGATACCGAATACCTGGCGATGGCTAAAATAGACCGTAACTTTCCCGGATACGATACCAGCCGGGGACTGGAATTAGAAGCTGGCTATAAACCCTTCCGTTCCTTATACATGTTTGCCAATGCTACCCGTTATATGACCTCTAAGACAGAGCGCTATAAAGATATTGAAGTGTTTGAGTCGGCACCTTCTGCCTGTCAGTATGTACTTGCCTATGATGGTAATCCCATTATTCCGGGAAGATATAAATGGTTAGCCAACTGGGGAGCTACCTATCGTCCGGTAGAGGATGCTATGCTCAACCTGGTGTGCCGGTACCGTTCCCGTATGAATGGTCCTATTATGAAGATGGGGCTCGATCCGGAAACCGATCATCTGCCCGGATTTGTAACCGTAGATGTGGCTGCCTCTTACCATGTGATCCGTAAAGAGAACTATACGGTAAAAGCCACCCTCTCCGCTTATAACCTTTTTGACAGATCGTGGGAGACCTTTATTCATTATCCTATGATCGGCAGGTTCCTCTCTGCCGGATTTACCATTACTCTTTAATAATCCGTAAAGTTGTGTGTTCCGGAGGTGTCTGTCCAAACAGGCACCTCTTTTCTTTTCCGGATGGATCTCCATCAAGAGATCACTCCGGAGGAAAGAGCGATGCAGGATCCTTATATACTACCCGATCATATAGTTACTACCCGGAAGATAAGATATCAATTTAACGGAGAGATAAGAGACCACAAAAGTAAGTACCGTAGTAACAGGAATCCTACAGGCAGCATCCGGCAACAAAGGCATCATATATCCCTGAATAATCTCTAGCCAGATAATATGGATCAGGTAAATACCAAAACTCTTTAAAGAGATATCTGTAATGAGTCTTCCCACTGTACTTTTTCCTGTCGCACGAATATTCTTAATTAATAGAAACAGCCCCACACTCATCAAGGCTACATTGATCGTTTCGTAACCCCAGGTTACTTCCAGGTCCGGTACCATCGTAACCCGGCTCCCCAGAAAAGTAAATCCTCCATAAGTAATGGCATATCCTACGGCGACCAGAGCAAGGCCCACCGGGATATTCCACTTTCGGGAAACACTCCAATAGGCTTTGGCGTAGTAACCCAACACCGCATACCCCAGTAAACCCGAAAAATAGTAAAGCATAGGCGTACCGTTTCAATAGCATTCGCCCTACACTTCAGGGAATAGTAAATGGATGTAAGGCAGGAAAAGAGTCACTCCCCAGAGCGAGAGATAAAACTCAATTCCCCGGCGGGAAGCACTCTGTAACCAGGGCGATAGAACAGGTGCCGCCAGGTAAACCCCGATCAGCAGATAGACATACCACAAGTGCCCTATCTCGGTTCCGGTATTCACCGGTATCTGTGCGATCTTTACCAGGGCTGTGGTAAGATCTGTTTGTCCCGTAAGCCAGGGGAGAAGCGAATAAACCATACACCACACTACAAAAGGGAACAACACCCGGGTAAAGCGTTTTTTAAAGAAGTCCGTCATTCCGGTCTTTACCGGCAGTAGAAAGTAACCGGTAAGCATCACAAACAGAGGAACAGCCGTGCGCCCGATGGAATTATAAAGATTCACCCAGAACAAAGAGTTCCCGGCGATCACTTCCCCTTCACTGCCAATATAGAAACCCTCTCCCGTATGTACCTGTACCACTAAGTAACTAGCTATGACACGCAATATATCCAGACTAAAATTTCTCTCTTTGATCGTTCCCATGGTAAAAAATGTGTTTGTGAATTTCCCCCGGCAAAAATAAGACCTAATCCGCTATTTTCTCTTAAACCAGTTTAAAAAAACGGTTCACTTCTTTACTTTCCGTCCCGGAGTTTAGAGATCTCACGATGTTTTCCATCGGTTACAAAGATTGTTATTTGTATAT
>JAJPZL010000359.1 GCA_021204375.1 Bacteroides sp. | reverse complement strand
TAAATGGATGTGGGCTGTCCGTATTTTTAAGTCGCGATCCATTGCCGTAGAGGCGTGGAAGAAGGGACGGGTGATGATAAATGACAGGCAGGTGAAACCCTCCCGTATGATAAAGGCCGGAGATGTCATTCAGGTAAAAAAGCGCCCATTGTTTACTCGTTTAAAGTTCTGCAGCCCATTGAAAGGCGTGTCGGGGCTAAACTGGTACCCGAATATATGGAGAACGTGACCACTCCCGACCAATACGAAATTCTGGAGATGAGTAAGATCAGTGGGTTTGTGAACCGGGCAAGAAGTACCGGGCGACCTACCAAGTGCGACCGGCGTGACCTGGAGGATTTTATGACTCCTGAATTTTACGACGATTTTGATTTTGACTTTGATTTTGAGAGGGAAGGGGATTAATTCTTTCCTCTTTTTTAGTAGTTCCCCTCTTCTTCAATCCTTTCTTTTTCCGGATGGATCACCTGTTTGATCTTATAACCGGTAATCGCTACTAAAATAGTCATAACCGGGCTAAGCAGGTTAAAAAAACAGTAAGGCAGATAGGTAATAGTGGGTACTCCCAATACGGTTACCTGGGTCAGTCCACAGGTATTCCAGGGTACTAATACCGATGTGACGGTTACCGAATCTTCCGTGGTACGGCTCAATAAACGGCTTTCATATCCCTTCTTTTTATAGATGTTCCGGAATATATCTCCGGTCAGGATAATGGAGATATATTGATCGGCCGTACAAATATTCAGAAAAATACCGAATATGGTAGTTGATGCCACCATACCTGCTCTTTTCTCCATAAAACGATAGAAAAGAGCAGTCAGGCTTTGTATCATTCCACTGGCAGTCATGGCCCCTCCGAAACACATCGCACAAAGGATCAGCCAGATGGTATTCATCATACCACTCATACCTAAGGTAGAGACCAGTTCGTTTAAGGAAGGGTTCCCCATATCCAGATTTGTTTCTCCGTAGAGCGTAATAGAAATACCTTTAAATAGCGAAGCACCATCTGCTGTTTTCACCATAGCGATCTCCTCCAGGATATGAGGTTGGAAGATAAGGGCAAAACCGACCGCCAACAGGGAAGAGGCAAACAACGTAACGATGGAAGGAACCCGCCTGGCGATTAATATACCCGTAATAACCGGTACCGCCAGTAGCCACAGAGAGATGTTGAACTTATTTTGTAGAGCCTCTGCCGAAGCGGCCATGTGTTCGCCTGCACCACTCCGGTGCATTAATCCTACCACCAGAAAGATAACCAACGTAATAGTCATGGAAGGTATAGTGGTATAGAGCAGATACCGGATATGAGGAAAAAGCGGAGTACGGGTTACCGAAGCAGCCAGCACCGTTGTCTCCGATAAAGGAGATACCTTATCCCCGAAATAGGCCCCTGAAATGATCACCCCTGCTATCCAGCCTGTTGAAAATCCCTATGCTTCTCCTATCCCAATCATGGCTACCCCGATAGTGGCAATGGTGGTCCAGGAGCTACCGGTCATTACGGAAATGATGGAACATATTACACAACAGAAGACCAGAAAGAAATTCGGGTGGAGAATTTGCATGCCGTAATAGATCAGGGTGGGAACTACTCCACTGACCATCCAACTACCGGATAGAGCCCCGATCAGCAGCAGGATAATAAGGGCAGGGGCTACCCCTTTGATATTGTTGGATATGCTCTCTTCAATCCTTTGCCAGCTGATTCCGCAACAGGTCATAGCCAGTACGGAACATATCGCTGTAGCCGTCAGCAGTACTACCTGGCTTCCTCCGCTTAAAGCCGAACTACCGAACAGGGTAATGGTAAAAAAGAGCAGGATTACCAATATCAGGATTAGTATCAGGGCCAGGAAAGGAGAGGGGAGTTTGGGCAATTTATCGTTCATCAAGGGTTGTTCTTTGTTTCAGTTTGCAAAACTAAATAAAAATTAGTTAGCTACCGGTCATTCAGAAAGTTAAAATGGAATAGTTCTGTATATATCCTGGGTTTGTATCAACCCTCCTTCTTTTACAGGGAGTATCTACCCAAAACATTTAATTATAAAAAGATGTGGATTCAGATAATGGGATGGCAAAGGTAAGAAGATGAAGACAACATGGGATAAAGTTTCTATTTCTATCAGTTACAATAACATAACAGACTTTATTTTTGTGTTCCCGTTAACCGATAGGTCACCGCAAAGATCCATATATATCTATAAATGTAAAAAAAACTAATTTTGCCAGCACGCCAGCACATTGTTTTGAATTACAGTTGGTTATAGTGTGCTACCTCTTTTGGGATGGTAGCACTGGTAGCACCCTTGCCACCCGATCTATCAGGTCATGAACCGGAAAAAATCCTGTATTTACCCGGCAAAGAAACAAAGATTTAATAAAATAACCGGCCTTTTACCCCGAATATAGAATTATCTTCCTATTTTTGTGGTGACTTCTATTTTATTTGTTTTTACGTTGGCATATACTGCCTTTAGTCGGCAGGTATAGGTTTATTTCCTATACCTGCTCTCCTGACATAGGCGGTTCCGCACCCCCGTGTGGAGCGTTGATGCGCCCACTGCTTTTTGCCTTCGGACAAATAAAGTGGAAGTTAACGGGACAGGCGGAATCGTTTTTTACGCCTTCATTCAAGTTTTGTTATATGGAACATATAAACAACCCAACCCCGTTGAGTCCTCTGCAAGAGGATCTGACTTCCACTCTCGTATCTCCCGGCGAAGAATCCCGGGAAAGTTGTCTAAGTGGTTTTTATACGGAAGTTTACAAACGGTTGCTCTCTTTCAACAAGGAGGAGTATACCGATATTGTGAAACTGGATAAATTACTGATCCACGCTACCGAAGCCCATAACCTGTTTAACCGGTTGGGGAAACGGTGGGAAAACAACCTGAGAGATTTTTCCTGGGTACTGGGGCACTATTTATTGAACGATCCGGAGGCCGGTAAAAGCCATAAAACCGGAATGATTAATATGATTGCCGACCTGCAGGATTTTATTCTGTTCACCATCCGGTACCGGGAGCTGATCTCGGCTCACAGCCGTTATTACCAGCGGCAGTTAACCGAGCTGAAAGCACTGCGCACCCGGGAGGGTAAACGGATAAAAGCGCTTGAAAAAGCAACGAATAAATAATGGATTAAAAAGCCTTCCGGCGGGGGTGAAGACTTTTTTCCCTCAGTACAGGAGAGGATAAAGAGATAGAATAAATAACCCAACTACTGTTTTTCCCGGAAAAGCCTTGTTCTTTTTATAGATCAACTTATCAATTATTGGTCTCACCCGGGTGGGAGCACCCGTTAGATCCGGGTCTTACGGGTGCTTCCACCCGGGTCTAATAGGTACTGAGACCCGGGTCTCACCGCTTTTAATAAACGGGGAGCAGGGCTAACGCATTAAATATTTTTTGCATGATCACCTGTTCTAAATATTCTTGTGCCCACCCTGCTATTTTTCTTTTTGTTTTTATACTTACCTTCTTTTTATCCCTTTGTAAAAGGGTAAGTGCCATTTTACAAATAAGTGAAAAGTTTCTGGCTGCATTCTTTGTTTTTCTATCCCTGTCTTCTCCAAAGGCTACGTCCAGCTGCCAGTGCAGATTGTTCTCTATACTCCAGTGAGCTCTGACCAATTCATGGATGTTTTCTGCATTCATTTCCAGGGAAGTAATATAGTATCTTTTCTGTTTCTGTACCTTTCCTTCTTTAAGAAGAAGACGCTCACTCTTTGTCTGGACGGTCGTTCGTATATCTTTCCATCCTTTATAGACTTTATCTAAAACACCGTTACTGTAGAGTAGTGTTTCTCTTTTTTCTTCCCTTCCATGAGCTTTCTCTACACTGATATGATAGTCGTATCTCCTGTGTCCCTTTAGCGTGCCAGGCTCTCTTCTTTGGCCTATATCTTCAAACTCACCGGTGAGTGATTTGTACATATTTTTGTGATTTTTCTTTAAACAAATCAGATAGTCTGCCTCTTTTTTTCTAATCTTTTTCACGATCTCTCTCTGGCATCCCATTGCATCGATGGTTAGTGTGCATCCTTTTAAGTCCAGAGAATCTACAAGCTTTTCTATAGCTGGTATTTCGTTAGATTTCTCACTCACAGCTAATTGCCCTAAAGAAAGACCACACTCACTGGCCCAGGCGCTGATCATATGTACACCCAGAGAATTATCCTGAGATTTATGGACACATTTTCCATCTATCGCCACATGGCCGGAGTATTTTTGACAAAGCGTACTTACCTAGTCTCTAAATACCTGTTCAAAACTCACCGGGTCCAGAATACTGAAAAAGCGGTTGAAGGTATCATGTGAAGGAATACCGGTAAAACCAGGAAGAGAAGAGCGAAAGAACTCTTCTTTGTAATGTCCAAACTCCTGTACATCATACCAACTCTCTGCCCCACAGATTATAGCGCACAGAGCAATATAAAAGATACTTTTGGAGGAATACATCTTATAGTGACCCGAACGAGGGTCAGTCAAAGAAGCAGAAAAACTTAAAAGATCCATTTTTTCTGAAGAGAATTAGAGGTTAATAAAGCAAAGAACAGAGATAATAAAACTATAGTAAAAAGAAATGATAATGCGTCAGCCCTGAACGGGGAGTTAAAATAAGAATAAGGTATAAATGGAAAAACTTAGTATATAGAAAGAACAACGGTGGCAGGGGTGCTACCGGGTGCTACCACTAAACAGGGAGGTGCAACACTTAATGATTTTATTTTCAATAAGATGTGACAC
>JAJPZL010000070.1 GCA_021204375.1 Bacteroides sp. | reverse complement strand
ATAATACTGTTATTCCCATATAAAACATCATACCGATGATGTCGTTCGTAATTGCAATAAAAGGACCGGTAGCAATTGCCGGATCGATCTTTAACTTTTCCAGGGTCATAGGTACGAGGGTTCCGAAAATAGAGGCAAACATAACTACTGTAAAAAGACTCATAGAGACCGAATAGGTAACTGTAGCTGTAGCTCCGAATCGAATAAAATTGTAAGAATATACTAAAAGAGAAATAATAGTGGCATTGATAAGAGCCACCAATGCCTCTTTACCCACATGTTTTAACATATGTTTGGGATCCAGGGAGTTATTGGCAAGTCCCTGTACCACAATTGCAGAAGATTGTGTACCCACATTTCCACCGGTTCCTCCGATCAGAGGTATATAGAGTGCCATTTCCGGATGGGCAGCAAAAGTAGCATCAAAATTACCCAGAAGCATAGAGTTCACGATCCCTCCCACCATTCCAATAAGTAACCAGGGAAGACGGGCTGTAGTCTGACGAATTATTTTATCGTCTGTTTCAACATCCTGGGAAAGACCGGAAGCCAGCTGGTAATCACGTTCGGATTGCTCACGGGCCTCATCCATTACATCATCTACCGTAATTTGTCCGACCAAACGGCCAATACTATCCAGAACCGGAACAGCTACCAGGTCATATTTTTCAATAATTTGTACCACTTCTTCGGCAGAAGTATCTACATGTACGGAAATAGGATTCTTCTTCATTACATGCTTCACTTTAGAGACCGAAGGGCTGGTGATCATTTTTTTAAGAGGAAATACTCCTTTGAGATGTTCATCATCATCCACTACATAAATATAGTAGATCTCATCCATCTCTTCTGCCTGCGAACGCATCTCTTTCAGACACTCCGGCATACTCCAGTTCTCATTCACCGTGAGCATTTCACGTCCCATAAGTCCTCCGGCAGTATCTTCATCATATTGCAACAGGTCCACAATATCTCCTGCCTGTTCAATGTCTTCAATATGAGAAAGAACCTCTTCCTTTACATCTTCGTCCAGTTCTCGTATCAGGTCTACCGCATCGTCCGTATCCATATAGTCAACAAAACGCTTGGCGATAGTCTCCGGAGGCAAGATCTCCAGAAACTCCTTCCGGACATCTTCATCCATTTCCATCAGAACGTCCGCAGCCATTTCGTTATCTAATAACAGATAAATAAAGCGGGCCTCTTCCGGATTGAGTTCATTACAAAGCTCAGCCAGGTCTGCCGGATGAAGCTTCAGGATATGATCCCTGATCTGGTCTGCCTCCTGCGCACTGATCAGTTCCTTGATCGTTTTAATGAATCCATCAGTCATATTTTCCCTTCATTAAAAGTGTCTACCCTCTGCTCTTTACTTATAGCAAGAGCTTTCTCTACGTGATTGGTCAATTCCACAAACTCCTGTACCGATAACTGCTCCGGACGACGACTAAAGACCGCATTACCGGCAAACTCTCCCTCTTTTCCCAAAATCGGCTTAATAGAATTGCGGAGCGTTTTCCTGCGTTGATTAAAAGTAGTCTTTACTACGTTTTTGAATAACTTTTCATCACATCCCAGCGTAACAGTATCATTACGGGTCATCCGAATAACAGTACTCTTTACTTTAGGAGGAGGATTAAATACATTTTCACTTACAGTAAAAAGATACTCCACATTATACCATGCCTGTATTAACACACTCAGGATACCGTATGTTTTACTACCGGGCCCTGCAGCAATACGTTGAGCTACCTCACGCTGTATCATTCCCGTACAACACGGAATAATATCTTTATTATCCAGCATCTTGAAAAATATCTGGCTGGAGATATTATAAGGATAATTACCGGTTAATACAAAAGGAGACTCATCAAATGTTTTCCGAAGATTCATCTTCAGGAAATCATCTTCTATGATATAATCTTCCAGGGAAGGATAATTCTTACGCAGGTAATATACTGACTCAAAATCGACTTCCACCACTTTAAGAGGACGACCTTTTTCTACCAGGAACTGAGTAAGTACTCCCATTCCGGGACCCACTTCAAGTACGGGAATATCCGGATAAGCATCTACTGTATCGGCTATATCCCTGGCAATTTTTAAATCTTTTAGAAAATGCTGGCCAAGGAACTTCTTAGGTTTTATAAGTTTCATAACACACTTTTTTAATAAATACCTGTCCGGACAAAATAGTCCATCAATAAGAGCTTTTAAATCCGTTATTATCGGTATACAGACAGATTTTACCTATATTTGCAGCTGACAAAGATAATTCTTTTAAATGAAAAAAGTAATAAGCCAAATACTCAAAATTCTGCTTCCCCTTATTTTAGGAGGTGTCATTTTGTGGTTTGTATACAGGGATTTTGATTTCCGTAAAGCAGGAGATGTATTAGTATATGATATGAATTATGGGTGGATGGCAGTCTCTCTGGTATTCGGAGTTATGAGTCATGTTTTTCGTGGCTGGCGCTGGAAGATAGTTCTTAAACATCTCGGAGCAGATCCCAAAATGTCCAATTGTGTGAACGCGGTTTTTTTCTCCTACCTTGCTAATCTTGTATTACTACGTGTAGGAGAAATATCCCGGTGCGGTATTCTGGCCAGGTATGACGGTATCTCTTTTTCCAGGTCTTTAGGTACCGTAGTGACCGAACGTATTATTGATACTATCTGCATACTTACCGTATCTGCCGTAACCCTTCTCCTGCAAATGAAGGTTTTTAAGCATTTTTTCCGGGAAACAGAAGCCGACTTCAACCATCTTACCGGTATCTTCTCTTCCGCAGGCTTTTATATCATTCTCCTGAGTGTACTTAGTGCCGGAATATTACTTTTTCTGTTACTGCGTACTCTCTCCTTTTATGAACGTGTCAAAGGAACCGTGCGTAATATCTGGGAAGGTATTATGTCAGTCAGAAAAGTAGAACGTCCATATCGCTATTTTTTCTATACCCTTCTGATCTGGTTCTGCTATTTTATGCAGTTCTATATTAGTTTTTACTGTTTTGATTTTACCCGACACCTGGGAGTTCTGGCCGGTCTGGTACTTTTTGTAGGAGGTAGTTTCGCAGTACTTGTACCTACTCCTAACGGAGTAGGTCCGTGGCACTTTGCAGTGATCACCATGATGACCCTATACGGAGTATCTGCTACCGATGCAGGAATATTTGCACTGATCGTGCACGGAATCCAAACCTTTTTAATAATTTTGTTAGGTATATATGCAATGGCAATGTTGCCTGCTACCAATAAAATATCTTAGCCTATGAAGACAATTCTCTCTCTGGCTCCACAAAATATGTGGAAGCATTTTTATTCATTAACCCGGATACCACGTCCTTCGGGTTATATGCAACCTGTTACCGATTTTCTGGTAGGATTCGGGAACTCTCTATCTCTTGAAACATTGGTAGACGAAACCGGCAATATAATTATCAGGAAACCTGCAACTGCCGGACTCGACAACCGGAAAGGTATTATTCTGCAGGCCCACATGGATATGGTTCCACAGAAAATAACGACACAAAACACGATTTTGAAAAAGATCCGATAGAAACCTGTATAGAAGGGGATTGGTTAAAAGCCCAAGGTACCACTCTGGGAGCCGACAATGGTCTGGGAGTAGCGGCCATAATGGCCGTTCTGGAAGACAAGTCTCTTAAACATGATCCGTTGGAAGCTCTTATTACTACAGATGAAGAGACAGGAATGGTAGGCGCCTTCGGACTAAAACCAGGAACTGTACAGGGAGAGATCCTCCTGAACCTGGATTCTGAAGACGAAGGAGAACTTTATATAGGATGTGCCGGAGGCACGGATGTTACTGCTTCGCTTAGGTATAAAGAAGTAGAACCGGACCCAGAGGACATAGCCCTGAAAATAACCCTAAAAGGTCTTCGGGGAGGACATTCGGGCCTTGAGATTAACCAGGGACGTGCCAACGCCAATAAGCTGATGGTCAGATTCATCCGCGAAGCTATTGCGACCTACGAAGCCCGCCTGGCTTATTGGGAAGTAGGTAATATGCGTAATGCTATTCCTCGGGAGGCAGAAACGGTGATCACCGTACCCGCAGGCAATGAAGAAGAAATACTGGAACTTGTTTCTTATTGTGAAAATCTTTTTAACAAAGAATATGGAGCTATAGAGACTCCGGTTACCTTTAAAGCCGAGAAAACCGATATGCCTGCTTTTGTAGTTCCGGAAGAGATACAGGACAATGTAGTAAATGCTATATTTGCCTGCCACGACGGAGTATTAAGATTTATTCCTGCTATTCCCGATACGGTAGAAACCTCTTCAAACCTGGCAATTGTATCTGTTAAAGATGGAATGGTAGAGGTTAAAATCCTCGCACGAAGTTCTAGTGATTTCATGAAAGAGTATCTCACCACCTCCCTGGAATGCTGTTTCTCTATGGCAGGAATGAAAGTGGTACTTTCAGGTGAATATTCCGGATGGCAACCTAATGTAGACTCTCCTATTCTGCATACCATGAAAGAAGCATATAAAAAACAGTTTGGCAATGAACCGGCAGTGAAAGTTATCCATGCCGGACTGGAATGTAGGATCATCGGTGCAAATATACCCGGATTGGATATGATTTCCTTTGGCCCGACTTTGCGCTCTCCTCATTCACCGGATGAAAGAGCCTATATACCATCCGTACAGAAATTCTACGATTTTCTGGTAGAGACTCTGGAAAATTCACCAGAAAAATAACCTCTTCTCCTTTGTAAAAACTATCTTCTTA
>JAJPZL010000321.1 GCA_021204375.1 Bacteroides sp. | reverse complement strand
CTATAAAATGCTCTGCGACTATTTTTGCTGTTAGAATGTTTGCAAAAGATTCTCCGGATTTTAACATCCTATCCATGTCCAACTAAATTTACTACTTATGAATAAACATCTATTCTTATGGTTCTCCTTGTTTCTGTATACACTGGTAGCCTGGGGGCAGAACAGTGTACAGGGAACAGTCTTTTCTGAAACCGATAATGAGCCTGTTATCGGTGCAAATGTGATGGTAAAGGGCACTACCAATGGTACGATCACAGATCTTGAAGGCCATTTTATTTTGGAGGCATCTTTAGATGCGATACTGGTTGTTTCCTATGTGGAATATATTACACAGGAGATTGAGCTACGGGGGCGACAATCACTTACAATCCGGTTAAAAGAAGATACCGGCTTGTTGGATGAAGTGGTGGTCGTGGGATACGGAACACAGAAAAAAGAGACTCTCACCGGATCAGTCGTCAGTGTAAAAGGCGACGAGATACGGAAAAGTCCGGCACCCAATGTCAGCAGTTCACTTTCCGGTAAGCTTCCCGGTCTGGTTGTCAATCAGCGTTCGGGTGAACCCGGTCGGGATGATCCCACCATTTTGGTTAGGGGGTTCGGCACATTTGGCAATACTTCTCCGTTAATTATTATTGATGGGGTGGAGTGTGATAATATGAGCCGGATGAATCCCGAAGATATTGAGAGTATTTCTGTATTAAAGGATGCTTCTGCCGCGATTTACGGGGCCCGTGCTGCCAATGGTGTCATTCTGATCACCACCAAAAAAGGAGAAGCCGGGAAAACAGAGTTCTCATTTAATTCAATACTGCTTTTTCATCGCCTACCATTAAACCTAACATGCTGGATGCTGCTACATACGCTGAGGTGTACAATGAAGGCGACTGGTACCGGAAGGGACGCCACGAAACGTATACTCCCATTTATTCGGACGAAGCGATCCGTAAATACCGGGATGGCTCTGATCCGGTGTTGTATCCCAATACCAACTGGTTGGATGAGACGTTAAAGCCCGTTACTTTACAGACCAGTACCAGCATACAGGCCAGCGGTGGTACACAAGCGGTACGTTATATGTTCTCATTTGGTGTACTTACGCAGGGGGAAGCCTTCCATCACCAGCCGCTAAAGAACAATCAATATACGTTCCAGGCCAATGTAACGGCTGAGCTTACCAAGAACCTGACTTTTGGTGCCAATCTGAGTGCGATTGTCAATAACCAGAAATATACCACGGTGGAAACCTGGATCAACTTTACCAATATTTTGCAGTCAAGTCCTACGCTGGTAGCCCGATATCCCAATGGATTACTTGCCGGAGGCCGGTTGGGAGAGAGCCCGTTACTCCTTGACCAGAGAGGGTATAGAAGTTACAAGAAATCGCCTGTTTACTCTACCTTTACCGCTTCTTATAAGGTGCCCTGGGTGAAAGGATTGAAAGTTGATGCGTCATTTAATTATGACATGAATAACCAGCTTGAAAAATTCTTTAATCTGCCTTATTATTACTATGATTACAATACGGCTACTGAGGAGTATGTAAAAATGCAGGATACAGATACTTCTACGGTAGAGTTGAGAGATACCTATAGCCGTTGGACGACGATGCTCTATAACTTCCGCTTCTCTTACGACCGGCAATTGGGAGATCACCATGTGGGTGCTATGATAGGGCAGGAGCAACAAAAAAATACCTATTCATACGGGATGGCTTACCGGAAGAATTTTATCAGTAGTTCTATTGACCAGATCAATGTGGGTAGTTCGGCAGCAGAAGATAAGGATAACGGTGGATCGGCTTCTACAACAGCCCGTAACAACTTCTTTGGCCGGGTCAATTACGATTATGTATCCAAATACCTGGTTGAATTACTCTTCCGTTATGATGGTTCGCAGAATTTCCCATCCGGTAAACGGTATGGCTTCTTCCCGGCAGGTTCTTTGGGCTGGCGTATGTCCGAAGAGGTTTTTATTAAAGATAATGTTAGTTTTATTGATCAGCTGAAATTGAGGTTCTCTGCCGGACAAACGGGTAATGACCGGGTAAGTGCCTATCAGTATCTGCAATCGTACTCGTTCGGAGGAAATTATGTTTTCGGTACTTCCGATGCTTCGGGTATTTACGCCAATACCATGCCCAACCCAAATATCACCTGGAAGAAAAGTACCAAATATGATATCGGATTGGATGTCTCTTTATGGAACGGGTTACTGGGAACGGAAATAACCTTATTCAAAGAAAAAAGAACAGATATCCTTGCCGCACGTAACCTCTCCATCCCGAACACACTCGGTTTTTCAGCTCTTCCCGATGAAAACATCGGTGAGGTAGATAACAAAGGATTTGAATTAACTCTTTCGCATCGCCATACTGTAAAAGAGTTGTTCTATAGTATAGAAGGGAATATCTCCTATGCGAAAAACAAGATCGTATATATGGATGAGACACCCAATTCCGAACTTTATCAGAACAAAACCGGTAAACCGGTGAATGCGGGATTGTTCTATAAAGCGGACGGTATTTTCAGGACCCAGGAAGAGTTGGATAGTTATCCGCATGCCAATGGTACACAGGTGGGTGATATCCGAATCGTTGACCTAAATGGTGATAAGATTATTGACTCTAAAGACCAGTACCGGTTCGACTATACATCCACTCCCCGGATAGTTTTTGGTCTGACAAGTTATTTCAGGTATAAGAATGCCGATCTCACTCTCTTCTTCCAGGGACAGACCGGAGCCTACAATTACGATAACGAGTTTACCCGTCTGGGAGAGTCGGATCCTAAAAATTCGTTCGTAGACCGCGCGAAGGATCGTTGGTCGGTAGATAATCCTACCGGAAAAATGCCGAGGGCCGATGCCTTCCAACCCGGAGAGACTACCTTCTTCCTGTACGATGCCACTTTCATACGGCTTAAGACCATTGAACTGGGATATAGGTTGCCTAAATCTCTGGCTTCGCGTCTACAACTGGATGACTTACGGATCTATGTAAGCGGATTCAATATATTGACCTGGGCCAAAGAGATCAAGTGGACCGATCCCGAACTCAGTGATAATTCTCTTTACTATCCTCAACAGCGTGTGTTCAATATCGGATTAAATGTTAAGTTCTAAAAATCAGTAGTATGAAAAAAATAATTATAACCCTCTTTACCAGCTTGTGCATCCTTTCCTGCAACGATGACCTGCTGAATATTTCCCCCAAAGACCGGATCTCGGATGAAGCAGTCTGGAGAGACGCAGGCCTGATCAGAGCCTATCACACCAATCTGTATAATAGCCTTTTGCACGGTTTTCGTGTAAATATGCAGTCGAAAATGACGGACGAGGCCTATTGCTCTATCAACTGGGGGCCGGAATTGTTGCATACGGTACCCTTACTCCGGATAATATAGGTAATATAAGTGTTACTGACTGGACAGGCAGTGGCAATATGTATATCTGGGATTTTGCTTTTCAGCATATACGGAAGATAAATATTTTCCTTGAAAAGATGCCGGAGATCACCGTGGAGCTGGAGAACAAAGACCGGATGATCGCCGAAACCCGGTTCTTGCGGGCTTATATTTACTTTATGCTGCTGCAGCGTTTTGGGGAAGCACCGATTGTGGAAGAGTCGTATGAATTGAATACGGAGGTAACTTTTACCAGTGCTTCTTTTAATGAGTGTCTGGAATTTATTGAGGAAGATATAGCAGCGGCTTTGCCTGAACTTCCGGTCACTTATGCTACTACGGAATCCAATTTCGGCAGGGCTACACAGGCTGCCTGTCACGCGCTTTTATCAAGGGTGTACCTCTATGCAGCTTCGCCGCTATTCAATAAAGATAACAGCCGCCTGAAGTGGGAAAAGGCTTCTGCTGCTGCCAGACTGTTCCTGGATACCTATCCGCAGTATGAACTTTATCCGGACTATACCTAATGCTTCAATCAGCCCAGTGGTACGGCTAACCCAGAAATTATATTTGCCCGGAATTTTACGGAAACCAATGGGCACCAGGTACCTATGGATAACCTGAATCGCCGGTATGGTGCTTACGGTGGCTGGTGGGCCAGTAACGGGCCTTCCCAGAATCTGATAGATGATTATGACATGAAGAATGGCGAACCTCCGTTCATCTGGATCGATGGGGCAAAAACTGTAAATCCGGTATCAGGGTACGACCCGCAAGATCCTTATAAAGACCGGGATCCCCGTTTGGATGCTACGGTCATCCATGACGAATCCATCTATCACGGCGATTTTTTTGAAATGTGGGTAGCTTCGGATGGCAGTAGCTGGGGTTTCGATAATTACAGGCAAAGCGGTGATAACCCGCTGACCAATTATGTGTTGAGAAAGTTCATGCCGAATGAGGGTGTTCCGCTGACCTGGCAAACTACCTATACGATGCCCTGGATCTTCTTCTGGCTGGGCGAGATCTATCTGAACTATGCTGAAGCTGAGTTCGAACTGGGGAATGAAGATGTATGTAGAGAATATATAAATAAAGTGCGTGATAGGGTAGATATGCCTGGAATCAGGGAAACAGTGACCGGTGAGGAGTTGAGGCAGCGTTTATACAATGAACGCCGGGTGGAACTTGCCTTCGAAGAGCACCGCTATTTTGATCTTCGCCGGTGGAAACTGGCTATGGAGATAGAGAACCGTCCCATCTATGGGATGACTATCACGAAGGATGTGGCTACAGGCAGGAAAACTTATGCGGAAGAGAAACTGCTCAACAGAGTGTTTACGCCGGAGATGTATTTGCTGCCCATTGCTACGGAAGAGATTAAAAAAAACAACGGTACTCTGTTACAA
>JAJPZL010000281.1 GCA_021204375.1 Bacteroides sp. | reverse complement strand
ATGAGAAAGTTTAAACTATTCCTGTTCCTGACCCTGTTAAACACAACACTTTTTTCGTTCTCCCAGCATCTCCGGACGATGAGTATTGAGGAGATGTTTGAACTGGCGGATGCCAACAGTCGTAGCATCCGTACATTCGATATAGCAGAACAGGAAGCAGAGCAGGCTATTCAGGTTGCTAAAAACGCTTTACTTCCTTCCATTGATATTTCACTTTCTGCCGGTTATCTGGGAGATGCCTGGATCGCTGATCGTAACTTTTCTAACGGTGAGAATGCCCCCATGCCCAATTTCGGCAATAATCTCGCTCTGGAGGCCTCGCAGGTCATCTATGCCGGAGGGGCCATCCGCAGTCAGATTGAAATGGCTAAACTCGGTCACCAGCTGGCACAACTATCTAAAGAGAATAACCGACAGGATATCCGTTTTTTACTTATAGCCAATTATCTGGAGATGTATAAACTACAGAACCAGGTCCGGGTATACGAAAAGAACATCGAACAGGCCCATCAACTACTGGGAGAGATTACTGCCAAAGAGAACCAGGGACTTGCCCTTAAAAACGATATTACACGGTATGAGCTACAATTAAAATCACTTGAATTGTCCCTTACACAGCTTCGTAATGGAATTACTATTCTGAACCATGAACTTATCACTGTACTCGGTCTACCTGAAGATACCGTGGTAGAAGTAGATTCAACCTTGTTGGGCGATCTCCCTCTTGTATCTGCCGAACAGCAGTGGCAGGAGAGAGCCACCGCTATATCCCCGATCTTACAACAGGCTAAACTGGGCATTGAACAATCCCGTTACCAGGAAAAAGTGGTAAGAGCAGATCGATTACCCTCCCTGGCCCTGATTGCCGGCGAGTATCTGGATGACCCTATTACTTTTGAAGTACCTCCCATCAATAAAAATATCAGCTACTGGTTTGTAGGGGTAGGCCTTACATTCAATATAGCCTCTGCCTTTAAATCGGGTAAAGAGGTAAAGCTGGCCAGGCTCTCTACCCAGAGGGCGATAGAGAGTGAACTCCTGGTACGCGAGCAGATCCATACCGGTATAAAAGAGGCCTATATCCGTTTTTTGCGAAGCCTTTACCGTATACTATACCCAACTCAAAAGTCTCGAGCTGGCCCACCAGAACTATGCAGTTATTAACAACCGTTACCTGCATGAACTTGCCCTGCTTACTGATATACTCGATGCCAGCAATTCACAATTAAGTGCTGAGCTACAAGTGGTCAATGCACACATCAACATCCTTTTCCATTATTATAAACTTCAGCGGGTAACCGGAAGTCTCTGATCCAACGATAAAATAACATACACTTATGAAAAGAAGAACTAAAAAACTGATTTATAACATAGCAGTCGGACTACTTCTTATAGCAGGTATAACCTGGGTCTGTAGCCGTTTTGTACATCTGGGCCGTGTGGAGTACACGGACAATACCCAGATTAAACAACTCATTGTACCTGTTAATTCCCGCGTGCAGGGATTTATAAAGAAGATTTGTTTTGAGGAATACCAGCAAGTACATAAAGGAGATACCTTAGCTCTTATTGAAGATGCTGAGTTCCGCTATCGTCTGGCTCAGGCTGAGGTCGATTACCAGAATGCGCTGGCCGGAAAATCGGTAGCAGTTACTACAGTCAGTACCGCTCACAACAATATTCAGGTAACCGATGCCAGTATCCGGGAAGCAAAGATCTTGTTGGATAATGCGAAATCTGAATATAACCGTTATAAAAATCTGCTTGCACAGGATGCAGTGACCAGACAGCAACATGATGCCATAAAAACCAACTATGAAGCCTCTAAAGCCCGTTATGAACTGCTACGACACCAGAAAGAATCTGTAGCTCTGGTAAAACAGGAACAGACCCAACGGCTTGAACAGACTGAGGCCGGTATTAAACTGGCCGAAGCGGCTCTCGAACTGGCCCGTCTTAACCTCTCCTATACCGTTATTCTAGCACCCTGTGACGGCACTACCGGTCGTAAAGATATCCAGGAAGGGCAACTTATACAACCTGGCCAAACTTTAGTGGATGTAGTGGATGTGAATAGTAAATGGATAATGGCCAACTATAAAGAGACACAAACCGCCCATATAGCCGAAGGCCAACCGGTAGATATTGAGGTCGATGCCATTCTCGGAGTTGTGTTCAAAGGAAATGTAAAATCCATTTCCCGGGCCACCGGAGCCAGCTTCTCTCTCTTTGCACAGGATAACTCGGCAGGCAATTTCGTAAAAGTAGAACAGCGCATTCCTGTACGGATTGAATTCTCCCCGGAGAATCATCCTGAAGATATGGAACGCCTGCGTACCGGTATGAATGTAGAATGTCTGGTAAGCTATTGATCCATGCACGAAACAGGACCCTTTTCCATATCCTCTATGCGCGATTTTGTTCCCGCTATGCTCAGGCTGTGGATCATCATTGCCTTTGTCATCATCTTTCAGTTCTCCGGAGGAGTCTATCTGGCTACTGTTAGCGAAATGGTCGGTTCGCTGGCACTGATGCAGGAAGATATCCTGATGGCCGGATATGCCTCCCTGGTAGGGATGGGACTTACTTTTGCCATTATGTTCCGGCTTAAGTTCCGCTTTTCTACCAAAGCTTGTTTTCTTATCTGCGGAGGAGCCATTATTATCTGCAACCTTATTTGTATGCATACAGGCAGTATTCCTGTTCTGATAGCCACCTGTTTTGTAGCCTGTATCTTCCGTATGTGGGCCACTTTTGAGTGTAACTAAACTGTCCAGCTGTGGATCACCCCCTAAAAGAGACCTCTCTGTCTTTTTTGCTACATCTACCTGCTGGTACAGGGCTGCCTCCAACTCTCCGGTCTTACTACCATCTACACAGCCGAATGGACCAATTGGAAGTATATGCACTGGTTTATTATTATCCTGTTACTCATCCTTATGCTCACTACCGTCTGGATCTTCCGCAGTTACCGCTCTATGCCCAAACTTCCCCTGCTGGGGGTCGATTGGCTGGGCGGACTCATGTGGGGTCTTATTGTACTCTGCATTATTTTTGTCTGTGTGTATGGTGAGCATTACGATTGGTGCCACTCTGTCTATATCCGTGCGGCTACCGTAGCCGGTCTTGTGATGCTACTTCTTAATTTGTGGCGTGCCTCTTTTATACGTCATCCCTATATCCCTAACCAAACATGGATGTGCCGGCCCGTATACCTTACCTTTATCCTCTACATGGTAGTCGATATATTCCTGGCTCCTTCGCACCTGTTTGAACACATCTATATGGGAGCTATTCTGGGATACGGCGAGTTACATATTATCTCCTACAACTGGATCATCCTGCTGGGATCTGTACTGGGAGCCGTTTTTTCTTACTTCACCTTTGCCCGTCGCAAGTGGAAATATAAAACCATGACTCTACTTGCCTTTTTATCCATTCTGGGCTATCTGATGTGGTTCTATTTCTACATTGATTATAACCTACCCAAAGCATCTATGTACCTGCCGCTTTTTCTGCGGGGGGGGTGGCTATGTCTTGATCGCCATTGCCTTTCTTACTTCTCTCTCTCAGGTGCCTTTTCATCATTTCTTCAGTGCTCTGTGCATTCAATCGCTGGTCAGTGCCGGTTTTGCCGGGCTATTGGGGCAGCCATTCTGGAGCGTGGGCTTAATGTGGTGATGAAAAAGAATGTTATGGTATTGGGAGCCGGACTTGACCGTGTTAACTCCGTAACCGCATATATACAACCCGGCCCACTCTATGGAATGTTACAATAACAGGCTCTTCTGGTCTCTATGAAAGAGATTTTCGGGTGGCTTACCCTGGGGTGTATTGGCTGTATCCTGCTCTTTATGTTCAAGAAGAGTACACTGCGTCTCCGCTATGCGATCCATCCCCGTTACAGAGTTATCCGCCGTTATATCAGGGGGGAAATAAGGGCTCTAAAAAGGGCCCGGGAATTGCAGGAAGATACAGCATGAACCTATTTCTTTCCTGTTATCCTGAGCGCGTAGCCAAAGGATTTTTTGGGCTGTGGTTACCGGGAATAAAATTATTTATGCCTTAAAACTTCTTACAGGTCGTAGAGCTAACCTATAGCGGGCCTACGGCCTGTCGGAAGATAGTATGTGAGGGGCAAAAGGAAGGGTCAATCAGTTCAACCTCATCGTTATTACACGATATAAGATAGAATGCACAACTTATTAGTATAGCTATCCGGGTTCCGAAAGGTGTGGTTCTCATAAGTTTTTTGTATTAAGCCGTAGTTTATAGTCAGAAATGTCTGTTCTCTACAAAAATAGCAACTATATTTTAAGTAGCTTTGTTTTATAGCCGGAAAATCTTGCTTTTCGCTCTTTAAAAGATTTGTTCCTCGCACTCTTCTTCCAGGGGTGACTCTTTAGGCACCCCATACTGCTTGTAACACCACCAGGCAAACCACCCGGTTAAAAATCCGAAAACTATGCCAATAGCCACATCTAACGGATAGTGTTTCCCTACATAGATACGGCTATAGGCCACTGCAAACGCCCAGAGAAAGATCATCACACTGTACATCCGGTTGCGAAAATAGAGTGCACTGAAAAGTACCAGACAGATAGAGGTCGAAGAGTGAGCTGAGAAAAAACTATAGCTCTCTCCTGCATTTTCCAGCTGATTAAACACAAACTCATCCAGCAACAGGTCATTTCCCGGGCGGGGTCTCATGATAATTACCTTTACGATCTGGTTCAGAATGCTGTTCAATGCTACTCCCAGCATCAGGAAGAAAGCAGCTACCTTTCCCTGTTCCCTATTCTTATAGAGTATCACTCCCAGGATAGCTGC
>JAJPZL010000263.1 GCA_021204375.1 Bacteroides sp. | reverse complement strand
TTCATATGATGTTCAATAAATCAACGGACATCATGCGGATAATCATTTAAATTATATTTTAAGGTACTTATAGGCATGGCTTTATCTCTGTATTGAAAGAGAATCGTGTAATACTTTTTGAAAACTATACCTTGCAGAAATCAAAAAAATGAAAGAATCTTAGCGAGGAGTTTCCTTACTTAGCCGGAAAAACTTTATCTTAGCAGAAAGTTAATAATAAAAAATCATAGGAAGCAATGATGATAAAAGAAGAGTCCAATAAGTCGGGAGTACATCAGGGAAGGAACCTCCGTTTATTACGTAATTCCAGAGGCATTACGTAAGGGGCATTAGCTGATTTGGTTAAAATGTTCCAGGCAGATATCTCAGGGATAGAGCAGGAAGAAGTGATCACAGATCATGAAAAGCTGGAAAAAGTAGTCACTGTTTTAGGAGGTAGTATGGAATTTATCCGGACTTTTGATACGGGTAGTTTTGGAAAGAGTTATAATTTTTCTAATAATTCAAACACTTATACAGCTACTCCGGAAGGAGATGCTAACGGCAGTATTTTGCAGGGAGATGGAAGTGGTATTGAAGAGCAAAATAACTACTATAATATTTCCATGGATGATATTAAAGAACTCCATAACCAGGTAGTAGCCGAAAAGGATAAAATAATCCATCAACTTAAACGAGAACTTAGGGAGGTAAAAACAGAGCTAAAAGAACTCCGCAAAAGCCGTTAATTCCATCTTTTTTTATCATTCAACCCACTTCGGGCATAGCCGTCAGGCTAAAACCGAAAGAACGATCCTTTGTATCTATTTGGATGGACTGAAGGCCCTATCGATTCTAGCCTGGGATTTTAATCCAGATGGAGGTAAATACCTAATAAACAGAGTTCTGTAAGAACGACCGGAAACGTTCTATGTAAAACATAAATCAGTTGTATGGGTAGAACGATCAGATTTTCGACCGTTCTTTTAGAACTCTTTCTCAAGGAATATCTGTTTCCCAGGGGTGAAACCCTGGGCTGGAATCTCCAGGGCTTTCAGCCCATTAATCCCACTAAGACAACTGGTATAGTGATATAGGATCGTTCTTTTAATCTTAGTCTGACGGCTATGCCACTTCAGAGTTGAGTCAGAGAAAGCCTTCCATCCCCGGTCGCTTTGGAATTTCACCTAAGGTTATTCATATTTAATCCCTCCGGGATTTTCCTGATACACTCCTAAAAAATAAAAGAACTTAACAGCCTTACGGCATCGCCGGGGAGTTGATTAATAGAGGTTTGCGGGCTGTAGGCCCAGTATAATAGTTATACAAAGAGCTACCAGTTATGAACCAACGGTCAGCGAAGCTAAACTGGCGGCAATAAGAATTTCCACCCATTCAAGGTTTAAAAGACTGATATTATACTTATCCGTCATTGCCTTAAAGGTATATTGATACTATTTTAATGCCTTGGCCGGGATATATCTACCTAAGCTCCCGGTATCGCCCCAGAACTGTTAAGTTCTTCAATCTTTTTACACTGTTTTAAATAGAATCCCGGAGGGATTAAATGTAAATAACCCCCAGTGAAGAGAGCGAAGCGAACGACTGGGGGTAAAGCGGATACTTCTATTCAACGCCGAAGGTGTTGAATTTGTTTTTATAGGCTGCACCTACAGTGCGCCACTCTTTGATAATCCAATAAACCCTGGCGTTGCCAGGGCCTAAAATAGAATAGGCCTACGGCCTGTTTGAGAATCTTCTGAACGAACGGGCTGGAATATACCACTGCTTCGCAGTTCAACAAAGAGCAATTTGACTATTAGATAAATTATTTACCTGTGCAATGAAATATCAGCAGAGAAAGAATAAAGGGAAGAAATAAAACAGGTATCCTTCGAAGTAAGGATGCCTGACTGCATTTAATAATATAAATATAAGTAAAGCATTTATGATTTCTCTTTCATGAGTTGATTCTCTCGCTGGTAATAACTGCTTATGACCGGCAGGTGGTTCAACTCTTTCATGCGGATGATCCGCTGGTTCTCACTTCCACGGAAGGGTAGGTAAAGTGAATATAATTTCTTCTCAAACCGGCCGTCTACCAATACATCAATATAGGGAAGTACTCTGCACAGCCGCTCTGTTTCGGCGATCTCTTCCAGGGTATAACCTGTGTAGCACCATATATTCTGTCCGGTCTCCTCTTTCACTCTTCGGAGGAAAGGCAGGAACTCCTCTGCATTAAATAACGGATCACCTCCGGAAAAGGTGACTCCATACAGCAGGGGATTGCTCAGGATCTCCCGGATGATCTCATCGGCCCACTCTTCCGTCAGGGGAGTACCCATACCAGGATTCCAGCTTGCCGGATTGTGACATCCCGGGCAGCGGTGTGAACAGCCTGCGAAATAGATCGCGTAACGGATCCCTTCTCCGTCGGCAATGGTTTCCGGATATATAGCAAGTATATTCATACCCCTATCCTCAACAGTGTTTTACACGATCCTGTTCTTCCGCACGTTTGGCTGAGTTCCAGGTACTCAGGTCGCCCGTCAGGTAACCGGTAATGCGTCTCATACGCAGGACGCTCTCACTCCGGCACACCGGACATTTATCGTAGATCACCCCTTTATATCCGCACTGGTGGCAGGTATCTACCGGATGGTTGATAGAACCATACCCGATACCTTCGTCGTACATCACTTTAATGATCTTTATAATGGCACGTACATTCTTCTGTGCCTCTCCGTCCAGCTCCACATAGGTAATGTGTCCCCCGCGGGTAATGGCATGGAAAGGAGCCTCTTTTTTTATTTTATCTGCAATACTGATCTGCTCTTTGACATCTATATGGAAAGAGTTCACATAGTAATCCCTATCCGTAACCCCTTCGATCACTCCATATTTGCGTCTGTCCAGGCGGGTGAAACGGCCGGAGAGTCCTTCGACCGGAGTAGCCAGTACAGAGAAATTCAGGTTATATTTACTCTTATATTCCTCTACCACCCCGTTCATCACCTGTATGGTCTCGTAGAGCGTATTCCACGATTTCTGGCTTTTATCATGTCCCACTCAGTAAAGAGCTACCATGGCATTGTGCCCTCCGATAAAACCGATACCTAAGGTTCCGGTGCGTATCGTATCGCCTACCTCCTGGTTCGGAGCCAGTTTAATACCTCCTTTCCAGATGTCGTTCCCCATCATAAAGGGGAACTGACGCGCCAGGGCCGTACGTTGGTAATTATAACGGGTGATCAACTGTTCGGCTATGGTAGCCGCCATCTCACGCACTGATTCCAGGAATATCTTTTTCGCCTCATGCTCTACCGCTTCCGGATGACTCTTTTCATCCGTCAGGGATTCCGTCTTGATGCGGGCTTCAATAGCCAGGCGGGGCAGGTTCATGGTTGTAAAAGAGAGGTTCCCCCGGCCCAGCGAAGTTTTTTCTCCGGCTACATTCTCGAATACACGGGTACGGTATCCCATGGTAGCCAGTTCGTATTTATAGCGCTCCGGATCGTCCGCTCTCCACTTTTCATGCTTGTTATAAGGAGTGTCCAGGAACATAAAGTTGGGGAAGAGTGCCTTGGCCGTAGTCTAGCAGGCTTTCAGGAACAGGTCGAAGTTAGGCGCCTTAAAGCTTATCTTTCCTTCCATAGCAGCATCCAGGTTGTCCAGGGCCGTTGCGTAATCCTTGTCACTGTAACTTACCCCCTCTTTTATTTTAAAGATCTGGATCGGGAATACAGGTACTTCACTCCGGGCTCCCAACCCTTCCACGGTCGATTTCAGCAATTCTTCGATCACCATCCTTCCTTCCGGAGAGGTATCCGTACCGTAATTAATAGAGCTGAACACCACCTGGTTTCCCCCGCGGGAGTGCATGGTATTCAGGTTGTGTATAAACCCTTCCATAGCCTGGTGGGTATCCTTTTGGGTCTGTTCGTATGCCTTTTTAGTAATACATCCTAGGGTCTCCTGATCGATCAGCATTCCCTCTTCTCCTAATCTGTTCTGTAGGTTCAGTATCTTTTCTTCCGGTAAACAGATGGAATCAATCTCCTCTTCTGTTATCTGTTGAAGTAGTTGTTTATCGTATCCTTCATTCTTTATCTCCAGATGAAACTCCAGATAGCTTTGCAGGTGTTTACGGAACGATTTTTCCACTCCTTTGGCCATAAAGAAGTCAAAAGCAGGAATGGATTGTCCTCCGTGCTGCTCGTTCTGGTTGGTCTGGAAAATGATAGTGGCCAGTGTGGCGTAACTCTGGATCGATTGCGGTGTACGGATACTACCGTTCTTGGTACGGAATCCCCGTTCAAAAAGGTCCTCCATATCATACTGGATGCAGGTTGTGGTCTTGGTCGGATAATAATCCAGGTCATGAATATGGATATCCCCCAGTTGGTGAGCCTCTGCATATTGTTTGGGAAGGAGGTATTTATAGGTGTAATCCTTGGTTACTTCAGAGGCAAAGATCATCATCTGTCCGGCCGGTGTATGGCTTGACATATTCGCATTGCTCAGGTTGACATCGTTCTTATCGATGGCAACGATCCCATCCATAATATGCTTGATCTTTGTCTTCTTCTCCCGCTCACTGTTACGCCATTCCCGGTAGATAATATATTTTTTAGCTACCTCCGGACGCACCTGCATCAACTCTTTTTCTACCAGATCCTGGATCTCTTCTACCGTAACAGTAGGAGACTCAAATTTCCGGATCACCTCCATGGTAATGTCAGCGATGAGTTTCTCTTCATCATAGATGTCGGACGCATGGAAAGCTTTGGAAATGGCATTTTTAATTTTGCCGATCGAGAAGTCCTCTTTCTTTCCGTCCCTTTTAACAATACAAATT
>JAJPZL010000035.1 GCA_021204375.1 Bacteroides sp. | reverse complement strand
TATTTGAGCAGGATGAGGAAGATTTTTCTATAAAATTAGGAGCAGAAGAAGAAGATGTGCTTGATTTAGAACCCGGAGGATACTATTTTTATACCATTCTTAATCTTCCCGGTACATTCAAAACAGAAGTTATAAATCTTCTGGAAGGAAAAGAAAGTAGTTTAACCAAAGATGAGTTTGAACAAAAGGTATTAAATGTAACCCTGGAAGATATAACGGACGAACAGAAGGGTTTTATGATGACCAATAGTACTCCACCCGTTTTCCGGGCTATCTATTCAGAGGAACAGATAAAAGAAGATGATACTCGTAGTAATGAGGTAGTGATAACAGCAGGACGGGCAGCAGGTAAGATCTCTTTTGCCTATGTGGCTTCTGAAGTACAAACCGGGGAGTTACATGGTAGTCTGACAGATATAAAGTATACATTACTGAATAATCTCTCACAAATGTACCTGATGCCGGTTATAGAGAACGATATTTTACTGACTCCTCATTATAACGGCGATTATGCAGCAGACTACTTTAGCCCTACTGCTAAAGATGAGGATATTAAATGGTTAGGTGCCACTACCATTGAAACTATTAATAAGAACGAACCTCTTACCTATGGTTATTGTATAGAGAATCACAATAAAACCTCTTTAAAGTCAAATTCAACCATGGTACTGATCAAAGCAAAATTTATTCCGGCAGTATGGTTAAATAAGGATGGAACAGAGGGAACTTCCACAACTGATGGCACTTTCTACCGGATTGGTCAATTTAATACTAAGGGGGACCTACTTGCCTATACTCAAGGATATTATAACGAGAAACCGGATGCTATAGTAGAGGAACTGAATAATCAGATACCCGCTTCAGGGCCTTATAAATGGGTTGAGTATTCGAATGGAATAACTTATTACGGATTCTGGCCGGGTAATAACGGAAGGCACCAGGTAAAACGAAATAACTATTACAGGATAGCCATTACTCATATTCATGAAGCCGGGGCACCGGAACCAGGCGATACAATTGATCCGGATACCGACCCGGATGACGAAAGCACCACCGGCCGAATTGCTTTATACGCCGTGAGCTGGGACGAAGAGTATATGGAAGTAATTGTCGGAGAAGATCCGGCAGAAGACGATGAAATGATAGGAGGTGGCGGTAGCGTCAACCCCAAACCCTGGGAAGAGGAAGAGGACCAGGAAGAACACCTTGGCAGTGGAAGCGAAAACAACATATTCAATTAAAACAATATATACATAGCCTATACTATGAAACTAAAAAAAGCAATATATATCCTGATGGCCCTTCTCCTGTTGGTCGGTTGTACCAAACAGGTAGAGGTGCTGGTAGAAGTGCCTGTTTATGTCGAAAAAGAGACGGAAGTAAAATTTACACTCTATACCACTACCTTTTCGGCGCAGGCTGCACAAGACCACCACGGTATGTTTCCCTTAGAAGAGGAGCGGCGCATCTTTAATTATGCGATCCTGATCTTTAATATGCACGATGAACTGGAGGCTGCACTGGTGGCTACTCCTTACGATCCGAATGTTCCGGGCTCTACCGGAATGGATACCGATGGGTATACGGCCCTCTATTTTACCGATGAGAACGGGGAAGACCAGGTGGTAACCCTCACTTCGGGACAGAAACGGTTGTTTGCCCTGGTGAATGCACCGCAACCTTTGTGGGACGAGTGGATGGAGATGATGCCCGATGCAGAGAAAAAACTGGATGATTACCTGGCTTATACGCTGGATGTGGGAAATAACGGCGGACTGGCCTATATTACAGGCACTACTCCCATACCGGTTGGAGAAGAACGGGGTTTTATAATGACCTCTGCACAGGTAGAGACCATCTACCTGGAACCAACCCTGACCGAAGCGACCAGCCTTACCATACGGGTGGGACGGGCTATGGCAAAGGCCTCCGTGGCCTCTGAGCTGGCTGTAAACCCGCGTAACCTGGAGCAACAGCCTAACGGGGAATTAACCAATATCTCCTATAAAATAAGGAATAATCCGAATGAGATGTATGTAATGCCTTCGGTGTCTGGTTTCTATGCCTATACCCCTTATTTCTATCAGAGTTCGGTAAACAACAGCCCCTATTTTGAATCACCGGGTACGCTGGAGGGCAACTATGTACCGGTAAGCCGGCGCAACGCCCTGACACAACTTACTGTATGGAGAACGGGAACGAGGTACCGGATAACCGGCGGTCTACCCAGGTAGTGATCAAAGGGACCTATACACCGGATGTGTTGTACCAGGCCAACGGTACGGACCTTTATACCGGTTATACCACCGGACAGGATTTCTGGCGGATCGTAGAGATAACGGCCGACGGAGAGCGGGGTGCCTATACGGATAAATATTACGGGGAAGATCCGGCAGACTATATGGAAGAGAACCAGCGGTCTGTGCGCTATGTCAACGGAGAGACCTACTACTTCCTCTACTTAGACCGGGTGGAGCAGGAGTATCCTTATCCCCACAACTATACCGTAAAAAGGAACAGTTATTATAACATTGATATTACCAAAGTAAGCAATGCCGGGGATGAAGAGGAAGATCCCGGAATTGACCTGCCGGGTCCCGGACCTGGTCCCGGTCACTCGGACGGCAGCCAGATCACTGTAACGATCAGCATCAGCGAGTGGGACCTGGTACAGGGCAACGGCGAGCTTTAAACCTTAACAAACAAAAGAGAATATGAAGAGATCTCTCCACATATTACCGGGTTGGTTACTCTTGTGTATACTCCTTGTAAGCGGATATATATACGAGGAGGTGGAGCATTGCGGGGATTTTGAAACGTGCGAGGTAGCCTTCAACTTCCGGTACGATTATAATATGTACTATACCGACCGCTTTGCAGAGGAGGTAGACCATGTAAGTCTTTTTATCTACGACGCGGTCACCCAGGAGTTAAAACTGCGGATCGATAAGTTCCGTACCGGTATGGAGCCGGAACATACGATCACGACCGAGCTTCCGGCGGGAGAGTATATCGCAGTGGCCTGGGGCAACTGCGACCAGCAGACTGATCACTTTGCCATTACCCAGCCCGGCCGGCTTTCTACCCTGCAGATGGGGCTTACCTGTATTGAGAGCGATAATGAAGCTACAGTGAATAGGATCGGTTCGGTATTCCATGCGTTGTATGCTTTTGAGGCAACCGAAGAGGAACCCGTTACGGTACCGATGTCGATGACCAAGAATACCAACCGGGTACGGGTGATCATCCGGGGGCTGGACCAGATGACCAAAGAGGAGGCCGAGGAGACCATGAAGATCCGTGTATCCAGCGACAACTGGCTGTACACCTACGATAGCAGATTGTCAACCACTCAGATGATCCATTACCGGCCTGAATATAGCAGTGCAGAGGAGATCGTGGCTGATTTTTATATCCTGCGTATGCAGGCGGATTACGAGAACGATATTTTTATTAACCTGCAATACAGGGATATAGCCTTAGGCAGGGAACCGGTAGATATATTACCGAACTATCCTTTGATCCCCCTATTGATAGATTTAGAGAATCCTCCTGTTCCCCTACCGGCAGAGGATGGATTAAAAAGTGAGGATGACCCGTATGCATGGGCCAATGAATTGCTGGACCGGGAGGATGAATATGAGATCATTTTTGAAGTGACGATTGATGCGGATGGTAATCTCTATACCGAACCGTGGGACGGGATCACCAGACCGGGAGAATTAGGATCATAAATAGCTTAACAAGACCAATGAAGAGACTCAGATATATACAAGAAATAACTACCCGGGGAGTATGGACAGCCTTCGTATTGCTGTTCCTGATGGGTTGCACGGAAGATAAGAACGAGCCGGACGAGAAAGAGTCTTCTCCTTCAGGCCAGGTTACTGTTTCGTTCTCTGTAGATACGCAGACGATCGTTTCAAGGGCAGGCGATATTACTGACTATGAAAATGCGATCAAGACGCTGGATATCCTGGTGTTTGAAGAAGAGGAGGAAGAGGAAGAAAAAGAATTTATATTTAAGTATCAAACGACTGCTGAAATAGTAAATAATTCAACCTATACCTATACGGTAGCTCTTTATCCGGCAACGTGTCCGGTCAAACTCTATCTGCTGGCTAATATTAATATAGAAGAATTTTCCCATCGCCTGGGTAATACGGAAAACGAGATAAAAAAAAGAAAAGTTTATTTTAGATTATCCTGTTATAGAGGAAATGGATAAGAGAGCCATTCCCATGTTCGGAGAAAAAGAGATCAGTGTGGGGATAAGCGAAGAAACCCAACCTGATCTGGGAACTGTAACCTTGATCCGTTCGCTGGCGGCTGTTACTGTGAAAAATACAGCTACAGATTTTACGCTTACAAGTATTCAAGGATATCGTGCGAATAATAAGATCCGGATTATTCCGGAGGGATTGGTCGATAATAAGGTATCAGCACCAACTATACCAGAAGGCTCCGAAGCTATAATAACCAGTGAACGGATTTATGAAGATTTGGGAACAGATAAGTTGGAAGGACTATATCTTCCGGAATCAAAGTCGGAAGATGATGCCTCGAAAGCAACTTGCCTTATTATCGGGGGAAAGTATGGTCAAGATCCGGAAGAAACCTACTACCGGGTTGATTTTGGAAAAGACAAACCTTTCGGCCAGCTACTACGTAATCACAGATATAATATAAAAATTACAACTGTAACGGGCCCGGGTACTACTCACCCGGATGATGCCGTTGAAGTCAATATAGAATATACGATTGATGACTGGTCGAAATCAGATCATAATATAGAATTGTAAACCGGAAAATAAATTAAAAACTTATGATAAAGCAAGCATACCTGTATTTATTTATTTTAATGGGAATATGGCTCACCGGATGCCAGGATATTGATGATTTT